>NZ_QKTC01000020.1:0-82873 GCF_003234435.1 Curtobacterium sp. MCLR17_044
GGGGTGGAACGGGGTGGGCGTGTCAGTGGATTCGGAGCTCGGACACCATCGGGCAGACGAAGGGGTCGCGGGCGCCGAGGCCGACGCGGTTGAGGTACCGGACGACGATCCCGTAGGAACGCAGCAACGTGGTCTCGGTGTACGGCACGTCGAGGGTGTCGCAGTGGTCACGCACGAGCAGGCGGGCCTGCTTCAGCGCCGGACGCGGCATCGACGGGAACAGGTGGTGCTCGACCTGGTAGTTCAGGCCGCCCATCAGGAACGACACCCACCAGCCGCCACGGATGTTGCGCGAGGTGCGCACCTGGCGGGAGAAGAAGTCGACCTTCGCGTCGTGGGCGATGGTCGGCATGCCCTTGTGGTTCGGGGCGAACGAGGCGCCCATCATCACGCCGAACACGGCCAGCTGCACCCCGAGGAACGCACACGCCATCCCGAACGGCAGGAACCAGAACACCACCGTCAGGTAGATCGCGAACCGTGCCACCAGCAGGATGCCCTCGAGGACCCGCCCCCGGACGTCATTGCGCCCACCCGTCCCGCGGAGCACCGACATGACCGCAGCCCGGTGCAGGTTGATGCCCTCGAGCGTGAGCAACGGGAAGAACAGCCAGCCCTGGTACTGCACGAACACCCGGAGCGGCCCGTTCTTGACGGCGGCGGCGTCCTCGGGCAGGAACCGGATCACGTCGGGGGCGATGTCCGGGTCCTTGCCGACGGTGTTCGGGTTGCCGTGGTGACGGGTGTGCTTGTTCATCCACCACGAGTAGCTGAGGCCCACCAGGAACGTGCCGACCCAGCGGCCCGCACGGTCGTTCCACTTCTGGGACTCGAACACCTGACGGTGCGCGGCCTCGTGCGACAGGAACGCGAACTGCGTGAACAGCACACCCAGCGCCCCGGCCACGATCAGCTGGAACCACGAGTCACCCAGGAACGCGAACGCGACCCAGCACGCGGCCGTCGCCACGACGAGCGCGGAGAACAGCGCCCAGTAGAACCCCCGACGGCGCTCGAGCAGCCCGGCTTCCTTCACCTGCGCCAACAGCGCGGAGTAGGACGAGGTGCCGCCGGTCCGCGGCCCGGCCGGGGAGCCGGTCTTCCGGTAGCCGCCGGTGAGGGGTTTCGAGCTGGTCTCCCGCTGCGGGCTGGTACCGGCGTGCTGCGTGGTCATGGATTCCCTGGTCGTCATCGGAATGGAGGATCGTTCCGGCGGCCGGGGTCTTGGGCTGCTGGTCCAACGCTAGAGCCGCCGCGCTCCTCGGTGCAAGCCACAGGTCCGCGTGTCCGCTGCTCGGCTACGGTTGTCCCGCCTGCTCGACGGAAGGACCGCTCCCCACATGACCGAGGTACGCGAAGCACGACTGGTCGAGACGTTCGTGACCCTCACCGACAGCCTGGTGGCGGACTACGACGTGGTCGACGTCCTGCAGACGCTGGTCGACCGGGCAGTCGAGCTGTTCGACGCCGCCGCGGGCGCGATCCACCTGCTCGACCAGCAGGACGAGCTGCGCGTCGTCGCGTCGACGAGCGAGCGCAGCAGCTTCATCGGTCTGCTCCAGCTCAACGCTGGCGAGGGGCCCTGCATCACCGCCGTGACCACCGGCCGGCTGGTGACCTCGGAGAACGCCGACGACCTGCGGCAGCACTGGCCGCGGTTCGCCGAGGCCTCCAGGGCGCGCGGGTACGCGGGCGTCCACGCCATCCCGCTCCGGCTGCGGGACACCACCGTCGGGTCGCTGAACCTGTTCCGCGAGACCGAGGGGGCGCTGAACGGAGCCGATGCCCGAGCCGCGCAGGCCCTCGCCGACGTCGCGACCATCAGCCTGTTGCAGCAACGGACCCTCGAGCACGCGACCCTCACCGCGGAGCAGCTCCAGCGTGCGCTCGACAGCCGGGTCGCCATCGAACAGGCCAAGGGGTACCTCGCACGTGCGGCGGGGGTCGACGTCGAGCAGGCCTTCGGCATGATCCGTCGCTACGCCCGCGCCCACCAGCGCTCGCTGAGCCAGGTCGCCGCCGCCGTGGCGCGCGACGACGTCCCACTCGCCGACCTCATCGGGGCCGGAGCGTCCTGAGGGTTCGCTCGGGACGCTCCGGACCGCGCACGACTACTTCGTCGTCGTGAAGGTGCCCCGGGCCCGCTGGTCCGAGCCGTAGCCACGGGCGTGCACCACGTGCGTGCCCGGTGCCAGCGCCGCCACGGCCTTCGTGATCTTCAGACGGACCTTGCCGTCGGCGTTGGCCGTCGTGCGGGTGGCCCGACCGCCGTCGATGCTGACGGTGACCGACTCGCCGGCACGGAACCCCGTCGCCGAGATCGCGACCTTGGCACCCTTCCGGCTGCTCGTCGGCGTCACGGCGATGGCCGTGCTGGTCGCCTGCGCCTCGGTACACGCTTCACCCGGGGTCCCGACCGCCGGAGCGGACGCGGTCGGCCGTCCGTTCACGCTGCGCACGCCGTCGTCCTCGCGGATGCGCATCGTGCCGACCGAGTCACCGATCACCGAACCGCCCTGGGTGTTGCTGAGGGTCATCGCGTAGTCCGACGTCCGCGAGAACGACGGGGTGCGGTCACCGTTCACCGAGACCGCGACCGCGCGGCAGACCTCACCGGGCTGGAACGTGACGGGCTGGACCGCCGGGCGGATGCGCCCGTCGTACGCCTGGTCGAGGTCGAAGTACACGGTGGTGGCCTGCTCGGCCGGTCGGGAGAGCACGACCGCTGCCCGCACCACCGTGCGCGTGCGGCCCTCGTCGACGAACCGGTCCGCGATGCGTGCGGCGGGACGCTTCGTGACCACCGGGGTACCGAGGGTCGCAGCGGGCACGAGCGACAGGTCGCTCAGCAGGACCCCGCTGTTCTTCTGCGGGACGTCGATGGTCACCTCGCGCACCGACGTCAGGTCGATGCCGGTGAACGTGTCGAGGGGGATGCGCGCCTGCTGCAGGATCGTCTTGCGCGGGGCCATCCGTGTACCGGGGAGCAGCTGTCCGGCACGGCTGGTGTCGGACAGGCGTCGGGTCGCCACGGCACCGGTCGCGTCGCGGAGGGTGATCGAGACGTTCGCGTTCGTCGTCGCGGTGTCGTCCGGGGTGAGGCGGAGCGACAGCGCCTGGAACCCCGCGAAGTCACCGGCCGCCGGAGCCACCGGGACGTGCACCTGGCCGCCGGTCGCCGCCTTGGTGGGCGAGACGTGCAGGGCGGGGGTGGCCGGCACCGAGGACGCCAGGTAGGCCGGGGTGTAGTCCGGGGCGTTGGACGAGATCGAGACGCACGCCGGCAGGATCTGCTTCGCGGGCAGGCTGTCGGAGCTCGCGCAGGTCTTCGCCGTCAGGGCACCGGTCGTGGTGATCGGCGGGTTCGCGGTGTCGAACAGGGCGAGGTCACGGCGGCTCGCGCCGGGCTGGGAAGCGCTCACCCGGATGTCGGCCGCGCCCAGGGCGGCGGGCTGGCGGTTGGTGCCGTCGAACATCGGCAGGAACTGCTGCTCACCGTCGAGCGTCAGGCGGAAGAAGCCACTGATCAGGCTCGTGCCGACGGCGTACTGCTGGTCGGACGACAGCCGCGTGGTGTGCTTCGCCTTCGCCCCGCAGACCGCGTCGGACTCGTCGTACCAGTCGTCCGACGACGCCTTCGCGTACTTGCCGGGCGTCCACGTCGTGTTGAAGAAGTTGTGGTTCGCACCCATCACCAGCACCGAGGAGCGCAGCACGTCGTCCCCGAAGGCGGTGCGAGAGTCGTCGTAGAAGTGCTGTCCCTGCAGGTCGGACACGTCGCCGTCGCAGTACGGCAGGACGACCGCCGTGTTGGTGTCCGGCAGGGTCATGCGCCCGAAGTCGGTCGGTGCCAGGGGCAGGACGGCACGGATGCCGAAGGGGTTCGTGCGCTGCGTGTTGAGCAGGGCCGCGCGGACCACGCCGTCACCGCCGCGTGAGTGACCCATGAGGCCGACGTCCTGCAGGTCGAGCTTGCCGGTGAGCAGCGGCGAGAGCCGGGGCTCCTGTCCGGCGTCCGCCCGCTGCAGCAGGCTGAGGTGGTCGAGGACGAGCTGCCCGCGGGCCACCGCTCCGCCGTCGTCCGAGTAGCTGCCGTCGAGGGCGTTGATCGCGTTCGCGGAGATCGACACGACGACGTTGCCGTGGCTCGCCAGCGCGGTCGCCGCCGCGTTGTAGCCGAGGTAGCTCGGGATGTCGGTCTGGCCCTTCCCGCACGGCCACGCCTTCGGGTTGTACGTGCCGCCGTAGCAGGCCTCGTGGCGGCCGTGCAGGAACACCACGACCGGACGCTTGCCCGGGGCGTCCTTCGGCACGAAGACCGCGGCACGCATCTCGCCCTTGCGCCCGAAGCCCTTGATCGTCTCGGCTTCGTTGCCCAGGTCGTAGTCGGCCCGGGTGACCGCGTACTGGCCCGCGGCCGCCGGGTCGTCGGTCAGGGGTGCCGGGGCTTCGCTCGGCGCGACCGTCTGCGGCGCGGTGGCGGCCTGACGGTTGCCCTGCAGGTCGGTCTCGCCCGTCCAGCCGAGTTCGACGCTGCGGGCATCGGCGACCGCGGGGTCGGTCGTGGTGACCGTCAGCTGCCGCTGGTCGAGGCTCGTCTGCGCGACGCCGATGTCGGTGCCGTCCACGAGCAGGACGGGGGCCGCCGCACGGAGCGGCAGGGGGTCGGCGAGGGTCAGGACGACGGTGTACCCGCCGTCGGTCGGCGTGACCGTCCAGTCGTCACCCTGCGCGACGGGCGTGCCCGGGGTCGTGATCGTGGTCGTCCCCGTCGCGGCGGTGGACCCGTCGCCCGGCGCGGCCGTGGCCGGCAACGCCGCGATCGTGCCGGAGACGGCGAGCGCCCCGGCGATGAGTGTCGAACACGCGATCTGCAGCGCGATGGTGGAACGGCGTCTCGGCGAACGGTTCACGTCGGATCTCCCCTGGTGCGACGGGCATGCGCCACCGCACGCTCCGTCGCCAACAGTAGGGAGCGCGCTGCTCGCCGCGGATCGTCCTGGAGGATGAGGTGACGGCTGAGTACCTGAAGGTCCTCACGGGTGCGACCACCGGGTGCCCGACGGCACGCAGACGGCCCCGCGACCAGGGTCGCGGGGCCGTCGATCGTGCGGGTCGATCAGATGCGGCCGACGGTGCGGCGACGACGACGCAGCAGGACCATGAGCGTTGCACCCGCGGCGAGCAGTGCGGCGGCGATGCTCAGCGGGACGGTCGGGTCCGAGCCGGTGAACGCGAGCTCGCCGGTGGGCTGGTCGGTTCCGCCGCCACCGCCGCCGCCGGCGCCTGCGGGGCCGCTCGGGGTGGCGGTGGGCACCACTGCGGGTGCCGTCGGGGTGGGTGTCGCGGTGGGCACCGGTGCCGGGGCGCGGACCGTGATGGTGACCGTCTGGGTGTCGTCCGGGCTGGTGCCGTTCGACGCGGTGATCGTCACGGTCGAGGTACCCGGGGTGGTCGGGGTGCCGGAGATGACGCCGGTGGTGCTGTCGATCGTCAGGCCGTCGGGCAGGCCCGTGGCGGTGAAGGTCGGGTTCGGGGTACCGGTCGCGGTGACGGTGGACGAGTAGGGCACGTCCACGGTGCCGTCGGACGGGGTGCCCGAGGTGATGGTCGGCGACTCTGACGGCGTGCCCGGTGCGGGGCAGCCGTTGGAGGCCGTGATCGTGTTCGTGTCGAGGGTGACCGCGCCGGTGCGGGCCAGCAGTCGGCCCTGCACGGTCGCGCCGGTGGTGGCGGTCACGGACTGCTGCGCCAGGACGGTGCCCTGGAACTGGGCGCCGGTGCCGACGGTGGCGGAGCTGCCGACCTGCCAGAACACGTTGCACGAGCTGGCGCCGCCGGTGATCACGATCTGGCTGGCGGACCCGATGGTCAGGGTCGACGCGGCCTGGAACACCCAGACGGAGTTCGCGCTGCCGGCGAGGGTCAGCGCACCGTTGTTCGCCAGGGCGAGGGCGCCGCCGGAGTACACGCCGGGTGAGAGCGAGAGGCCGTTCAGCTCGGTCAGACCGGTCTGGGTCGGGGAGAGCGACGCGGCGACGTTGTACGCGGTGGTGGTGTCGCGCTGGGCCTGTGCGGCCGCGGCGTCGGTCTGGTGCGTGGTGCCGTTGACGACGCCGTTCGGTGCGCCGCCGAAGCCGGTGATGGACGTGCCCGGCGACAACCCGAGGTCGCCGTTGATCACGGAGGGGCCGGTGTTCGTGACCGCGCTCGCGCCGAGGACACCGTAGGTCGATGCGGTGCCGAGGTTGACCGGACCGTCGATGACCGTCGCGGCGGATGCTCCGCCACCGGTCCCGAGGGTGACCAGCGCGGCGACGGCAGCCGCCGACACGACCAGGAGGGAACTGCGTCTGAGATGGCGAGCCTGCACGGTCCGACCGCTTCCTGCAAGGAGAGGCGGGGTGACGTCGGCGACGAGCGCGCATTCTCGGTGGCTCGAAGTATGCGCTTCTCCACAGTGATTACCTAGGAATGTCTGAACATTCGCCCAAAGCCTGGCAGTTGGCCTGGCTGCCTAGGCGATCCCGGCCTGTGAGCGCATGCTCACCACAGGTTGACCGGCCGCTCTCACCAGCGGACGGGTAGGGAGTTCGGGTCTCCCGTCAGCCGGTGCGGCGCCGGTCCCGGGTAGGACCGGTCGCCCACCCCCGGACACACGGCGAAGGGCCCCGCGATCGGGATCGCGGGGCCCTTGCTGGTGCCGGGTGCTACTTGATGACGACCTTGATGGTCGGGCTGGTGCTCGTGCTGAGCTCCGAGGTCCCGGCGAAGACGGCGTGCAGGTTGTGCGTGCCCTTCTTCAGCGGGAGCTTCGACGTGACCACGCCGTTGTCCACCGTGACGGTGGCGAGGCGCTTCGAGCCCTGGTAGATCCGGGCGGTGCCGTCGACGCTGAAGCCGGTGGCCTTCACCTGGACGGTCGCCTTGCCACCGCTGTACTTGATGGCGGTGCGGGACGGGGCCTTCTCGACGGTGACCGTCATGGCCTTCGCCGTCTTCGAGTCCGTTCCCGAGTAGACCGGGTCCGCGTTGACGAACGAGGCCGTGACCGCGTGCTTGCCGATGGCGAGCGTCTTCGGCAGCGTCATGCTGGCCGCGCCGTCCTTGACCGGGGCGGTGCCGAGGACCTTGCTGCCGTCCTTGAACGTCACCGTGCCCTGCTGGGTACCGATGCCACCGGCGATGGTCGCGGTGACCGTGGCCGGCTTGGCGGTGCCGTAGGTCTGCTCCGCGGCCGACGCGGTGAGCGTGGTGGTCGTCGTCGGCAGCGTGGCGTGCAGGTTGAACTTGTCGACCGTCGAACCGATCGCAGCCGGGTCGGCCGTGGCCGTCGGCTGGAGGGTCACACCGCAGCTGTCCACCTTGCCGTGCTGCACCGCCGAGTTGAGCGTGGTGCAGTCGCTGGCGCGGATGTTCTCGACGGCGAGCTTGTCGTCGGTGACCGAGACCTTCACGAAGGTGCGGACGTGCTCCTGGTTCTCGACCGAGTTGGCGAAGTGACGCTCACCCTTGGGGTCGAGCGGGTCCGCGCCGTAGCCCTGGGTGGCGTCCGGGGTGGTGAGGTCGTAGTACTTCGAGCCGGAGGCCGAGTTCGCCGTCATGTAGATGACGCCGCCGGGGCCGGAGAAGACCTCGGGAGCAGCGGGCTGCTCGTTGACGTTGGCCTTCTTGCCGTTCTTGATCGCGTAGCTGCGCGAGTAGGAGTGGTCGTGGCCCTGCAGGACGAGGTCGACACCCATGTCCGAGAACGAACGCGTGAAGTCGAACCGGCGCTGCTGGTTGTCACGGTCGTTCGCGTGGTCGGCCGGCGAGTAGATCGAGTGGTGGTAGACCAGCGTCGTCCACTTCGCGTCGTCGCCGTAGCGGTTGATGACGTCGCGCACGTAGTTCACGTGGGCAGCGTCCGAACCGGCCGCGTAGGCGTTCGAGTTGATGTCGATGAACAGGACGCCCTTGTACATGTACCAGTAGTCGCCACCCGAGTTCGCGGTGGTGTTGCCGCCCGGGTAGAAGTCCGGCACCTTGAGGGAGTTCGGCACCTGGTTGTGCTGCTCGTAGGCCTTGCCACCCACGTCGTGGTTGCCGATGGTCGAGGCCCACGGGTAACGCTTCAGCACGTCGCTGCTGTCCGCGAACGCGCCCCACTCGTACTCGTTGTTGGCGTGCTCGACCTGGTCGCCACCGGAGACCAGGAGCTCGGCGTCCGGCTCGGTCGACGTGGCGTACTTGAGCGTGTCCGCCCAGCCGGCGCCGTCGTCGTCGGTGAAGCCGGACGAACCGATCTGCGGGTCACCGAAGAACAGGAAGTCGAAGTCGCCGGAGAAGCTCTTCGTGGTGAAGGTGTACGACGCGGACCAGGCCGAGCCGTCCGCCGCACCGACGTGGTACGTGTACGAGGTGTTCGGCTCGAGGGCCGAGATCGTCGCGTGGGCGTTGATGTAGCCCGACTCGGCAGCGATGCCCGGGATGCTCTTGGTGTTCGAGTCGGTCGCGCTCGAGTCGGCTGCGGTGTTCGCGGCCTCCGAGGCGGCGACCGTCTGCTTGGCGTCCGTGAAGACGCCGTCCGTCATGGACGCGGTCTTCTGGATCTCGAGCGACTGCGCGACGTTCGTGGGGAAGTACCACGAGGCGATGCGCTGGCTCTCGGTCGCGCCGACGCCGAGCAGGATGTGGATCGGGCCACCGGTCGAGATGTTGGTGGTGGGGGTGTTCGTCGCAGCGGTGGCGGCGTTCGTGCCGACCATCGAGGCACCGGCGATGAGCGCGGCCCCGAGGACGGCTCCGCAGACGCGGAGGGTGGTGGTTCTGCGCCGGGTAGTGGCGCCGGACAGGAGACTCATGTTGGTCCGTTTCTCAGACGTGGGATGGTGCAGCACGGAAGACTCTGCATGCACTGCAAAACGTCTTGGTAAACGCTGAGTGACGGTTCGTCGCTGTTCAGGAACGAACGCGACGTGCCGGCAGTTCCGTGGCGAGCGTCAGCCCGCCGCGAGCCGCTCGACGAACCAGATCATCCCCATCACGAACACGCCGGCGGTCACGGCGCCCGTCACCCAGAGCGACACCCGGTGCGCCTTCCTCCGCAGCAGCGAGAGCGGCGGGAAGACGATGACGATGATCGCGAGCTGCACGGCCTCGATGCCGACGTTGAAGATGAGGAGCGAGACCAGCAGCTGCCACGAGAACGCCTCGTGGATACCGAGGGCCCCGGCGAACCCGAGCCCGTGGATGAGCCCGAAGGCGAAGACGACGGCCAGGCGGGTCCAGCCGGCGCGGTCGAGCGAGAAGTGTCCGTGCTCGCCGACCACCAGTTCGTCGGCCCGCGATCGACGACGCCAGAGCCGCCACAGGTACCAGCCGGCGACCGCGGCGATCGACAGGGCGATGAGCGGCTCGACGACGATCGCGGGCGGGCTGACCACACCGAGGGCGGCGAGGATGAACGTGATCGAGTGGGCGATCGTGAACGCGGACGCCGTGTAGACGACCTCGCGCAGACGACGCGACCCGGCGATGAGCGCCACGAGGAACAGGATGTGGTCGATCCCGGTCAGCAGGTGCTCGGCGCCGAGCCGGAAGAACTCCCAGAAGCGCTCACCCGCGGACTGCTCGGTCGAGAACGTGCGCTGCGAGGCGTCGAGGGTGGCCGAACCCGTCCGGTCGTCGACGTCGTAGGTGACGATCGTCTTGGTGTCGCGCACGAAGGTCTCGTCGTCGGGGAAGAGCTCCGACGACACCACGTGCCCGGACTGCGTCTCCGACGGTTCCGGACAGGTGAAGTCCGCGGTCACGTGGGCGTACGGCACCTCGTCCTGCAGGTCGACCGTGACGGTGTCGTCGAGCGTGCCCGTGCAGGCCTGCCCACCGGCTCCGGTCACCCGGAACCGGTCGAACACGTACTTCCCGATCGCGTCGGTGTGCGCCTCGGCAGCCGTCACCATCCCCGGGAAGTCCCCGTCGTCCCAGGCATGCTGCCCCTGCTCGTGCAGCGCGTCGTCGTGCTCGCTCGTGGCCACCGAGACGAGCATCAGGTCGTACTCGAGCCCGAGCTTCGCCTGCACGACGTTCGGCTTCGTGGACGTGACGTCGGCGTAGACCACCGAGCTGAAGCCGTGCGCCGACGCCGGTGACGCCCCCGCGAGCACGCCGATCACGACCACCCCGAGCAGGACGAGCGCGGCGACGACCCGTGCGACGAGCGCGAACATGGGGAAGGAGCGGGCAGGGCGGGCGCGCAGGAGCGCGGCGGTGGTTCCGGAGGGCACGCGCAGACGATCCGGCCCGCAGACGACCGGCAGGTGAACAACCGGTGACCAGCAACGGGACGGCGGTTGGACAGGTCCCCGGACCGGCCCGGAGCGGCCGTCGAGCGTGCTTGCATGGTGCCGTGATCCGCCCCGCCACCCGGACGACCTCCCTGTTGACCGCCGTCGCCCTCGCCGCGGCCGGCACCGCTCTGCTGGCCGGCTGCTCCGGGACGTCGGACGGCGCCACCGGCGGCACCGCCCCGACGGCGACCGCGTCGGCGCACGCCTCGGCCGGGGTCCTGGGCACCGGGTTCTCCGACCCCGACCAGCCGCCGGCACCCGAGGCCACCATCCACCCCGAGCCCGGTTCGTGGTCCGGGGTGCACGCCCCCGCCGGCTACGACGTCGTGCTGCTCTCCGACGCGGGTGACGCCGCTGACGCTCCGACCCGGACCCTGCTCGACGCCGTCGAGTCGTGGGCCGCGGACGAGGACGTCACCGTCACCCCGGTCTCGGCGAAGGGCCCCGACGACCGGATCGCCGCGGTCCTGCGCGCCGTCGACGCCGAGCCCGACCTGGTCATCACCGTCGGCAACCACATGGTCGACCCGCTCGCGGCCGTCTCGCCGACCGCGCTCCACCAGCAGTTCCTGGTCGTCGGTGCCGAGATCGCGGAGCCGACGTCGAACGTCACGGCGGCGGACTGGACGGGCGGCGGGTTCCGCGGCGAGGGCCTCGGGCCGTCGAGTCACTACGACCCGGAGACCTTCACCGAGGACCGCGCGGCCCGCGGCCTGCGCGCTGGCCTCGCCGCCGTGCTCCACGACCTGCGCGGCATCGTCGTCTGGGTGCCCTGACCGGGCGCTCCCCCGCTACGCGGTCTCCGGCTCCAGCACGCGCGCTCGCACCTGCGCCGCTGCGCCGAGTGCCACGGCGTCGGACCCGAGCGTCGACTGCGCGAGCCGGATCGTCGCCCCGCTGACCGGCGGTTCCGCGGCGATCGCCGCCGTGATGGCCGGTTCGAGCAGGTCCCAGGACCGTGCGATCCCGCCGCCGATCAGGACGGTGGTGACGTCGAGGATCCCCGCGGTCAGCAGTGCGGCACGGGCCAGGCCCCACCCCGCGGTGGCGAAGACGGCGGCCGCGTCGGCGTCCCCGCCGCGTGCGGCGACGGCGACGTCCCGTGCCGAGAGCATCCGCCCCGAGCGTTCGGCGTAGCGGTCGGCGATGCCGCGTGCGCCCGCGATGGTCTCCAGGTGCCCGGTCTGCCCGCAGGTGCACCGGGCGTCGCCGAAGCCGGGGACGTGGCCGATCTCGCCGGCGGCTCCGCGCGGGCCGGCGAAGAGCCGTCCGTCGAGCACGAGCGCGCCGCCGACGCCGGTGCCGAGGGTCATCCCGAGCACGTCGGACTCCCCCACGACCGCGCCGGTGGCGATCTCGCCGAGCAGGAACGCGTTCACGTCGTTGTCCAGGGTCGCGGGGACGCCGAGGGCGTCCGTCACCGCGCGGGTCACGCCGTACCCGGCCCATCCCGTGAACGAGTTGCCGGTGACCAGGACGGTCCCCGTGGTCCGGTCGACGACGCCGGCCGCGCCCACCCCGACACCCGCCAAGGAGGCCCGGTGCGTCTCGAGCAGACCCGTCACGGCCCCGAGTGCGGCCGTCACGATCGCCGCCCCGCCCGCGTGGGCGGGCGTCGGCAGGTCGAGGCGGTCGATGACCTCGAGGTCCGGCGTGGTCAGGACGACCTTCGTGTTCGTGCCGCCGACGTCCACCCCGGCCAGGACCCGGGTCACGCGGTCACCGCCGCGAGTGAGGCGAGGCGCTCCGTCCGACGCTGCCGTTGCAGCACGGGGTCGGGCACCGGTACCGCGGCGAGCAGGCGACGGGTGTAGTCGGTGGTGGGGTGCAGCAGCGTCGTGCCGGTCGTGCCCTGCTCCTCGACGACGCCCTGGCGCATCACCACGACGCGCTCGGCGAAGTGCTGCACGACGGCCAGGTCGTGCGAGACGAACAGGCACGCGAACCCCAGGTCGTCCTGCAGCTCGCCGAGGACCTCGAGCACGGTCTCCTGCACGCTGACGTCGAGCGCCGAGGTCGGTTCGTCGGCGACGAGCAACCGCGGTTCGAGCACCAGCGCCCGGGCGAGCGAGACCCGCTGGCGCTGCCCGCCGGAGAGCTCGCGCGGGGCACGGGACGCCAGGGTCCGCGGCAGCCGGACGGCGTCGAGCACCTCGTCGATCCGGCGACGGCGGTCGGCCGAGGACATCCCGCGACGGTGCACGGCGAGGGGTTCCGCGATGCACTCGGCCACGGACATCCGGGCGTCGAGGGACGCCACCGGGTCCTGCAGCACGACGCCGATGCCGGAGCGGAGGGCACGACGGTCACGCCCCTTCGCGGTCCGCAGGTCCTGCCCGAACAGCGACACCGTGCCGGACGTCGGCTTGATGAGCCCGAGCGCCACCCGGGCCGCGGTCGACTTGCCGGAGCCGGACTCGCCGACCAGGCCGACGGTCTCACCGGCGTGCACCGCGATGTCGATGCCCGCGAGCGCGTGGACGGCGCGCGCCCCGCGCCCGAACGTCACCGAGACGTCCCGCAGGTCGACCACCGGGGCCGCACCGGGCCTCCCGGCCGGCTCGGTCTCCGCGTCGGTGACGGGAGCCGGCGGACGATCGCCCGCCACGTCGAGCCGCGGCACCGCGGCGAGCAACCGCTTGGTGTACTCGTGCTCGGGGCGGAGCAGGACGTCCTCGACCCCGCCGGTCTCGACGATCTCGCCCTGGAGCATCACCGCGACCCGGTCGGCGAAGTCTGCGACGACCCCCATGTTGTGCGTGACGAGCAGCACGCCGGTGCCGGTCTCGACGGCGAGCGCGCGCAGGAGCTCGAGGATCTCGGCCTGGACGGTCACGTCGAGGGCCGTGGTCGGCTCGTCCGCGATGAGCAGCTTCGGTGCGTTCGCGATCGCCATCGCGATGACCACGCGCTGACGCTGCCCACCCGACAGCTGGAACGGGAACGACCGGGTGCGCGACTCGGGGTCGGGGATGCCGACGCGGCGCAGCAGGTCGACGGCCTCGGCCGCGGCGGCGGACGCGGAGACGTCACGGTGGTTCCGGATCACCTCGGCGATCTGGGCACCGACGCGGGTGAGTGGGTCGAGGGCGGTCGCGGGCTCCTGGAAGACCATCGAGACGGTCGAGCCGCGCAGGGCCCGGAGCGCGGGTTCGGGGGCGCCGACGACCTCGTGTCCGGCGACGACGGCGCTGCCCGAGGCCGTCGCGTTGCCGGAGAGCAGGCCCATCGCGGCGAGGGCGACGGTGGACTTGCCGGAGCCGGACTCGCCGACCAGGGCGAGGGTCTCGCCGGGGGCGACCGACAGGGACACCCCCCGCACGGCGTCGACGGTGCCGGACTCGGTGCTGAAGGAGACGCCGAGGTCGGTCGTCCGCAGGATCGGTTCGTTGGTCATCAGCGGCCCCGCACGTCGAAGGCGTCCCGCAGTCCGTCGCCCACCGCGTTGAACGCGCAGACGACCAGGATCACGGCCAGACCCGGCGGCACGATGAGCCACCAGCGTCCGGAGTAGGCGGCGGTGAGTCCCGCCGAGAGCATGCCGCCCCAGTCCGTCGCGGGCGGCTGCACGCCGAGCCCGAGGTACGAGACGTAGGCGACCAGCAGGATCGCGTCGGCGACCTGGAACGTCGCCGCGACGACGATCGTCGACACCGAGTTCGGCAGCAGGTGCTTGCCGATGGCGCGGGCGTGCGAGCCACCGATCGCGCGCAGGGTCAGGACGTAGTCGCGGTTCTTGAGCGTCAGGGTCTCGGCGCGGATCAGGCGGGACGGCACGAGCCAGGACACCAGGCCGAGGATGACGATGAGGCCGCCGACGCCGGGGTTCGTGATCGCCGAGATGACGAGCAGGATGAACAGGGCCGGGATCGCGATGCCGGCGTCGACGACGCGCATCATCAGGGCGTCGACCCAGCCGCCGACGTACCCGGCGACGGAACCCCACAGGGTGCCGACGACGGTGGCCAGGACCCCGGCGGCGATGCCCACCATCAGGGAGACCTTGCCGCCGTACATCAGGCGGCCGAGGACGTCGTGGCCGACGGCGTCGGTGCCGAGCCAGTGCGCGGCGCTCGGGCCCTGGTTGGCCTGCTCGAGCAGCGTGTGGGTCTGGTCGGTCGGGTACACGAACGGGCCGACGAAGCAGAACAGCACGATGACGACGATCAGGGCGAGGCCGATCACGGCGAGGGTGTTGCTCCGGAACCGGCGGGCGGCGAGCCGGAACCCGGTGGCCGCGACGGTGACGGGGGCGCCCGGGGCTTCGGGGGCCATCTGGACGGCGGTCATGCGCGGCTCGCCTTCACGTCATGGGTGGACGCAGTGTCGATGACGGACGTGTCGGTCATGCGCGGCTCGCCTTCACTCGCGGGTCGATCAAGGACTGTGCGACGTCGGCGAGCAGGGTGCCGATGACGGTCGCGATGGAGATGACGAGCACGCAGCCGAGCAGCGTCGGGTAGTCGGAGGACTGTGCGGCGTTCCAGAACAGCAGCCCCATGCCGGGGTAGTTGAACAGCTGCTCGGTCACCAGGGCGCCACCGAACAGCACCGGCAGGTAGTACCCGAGCATCGCGACGACCGGGGTCAGCGAGTTCCGGAACACGTGCCGTCGCAGGATCGTCGCGGTCGAGGCGCCGCCGGCACGGGCGGTGCGGACGTAGTCCTCCTGCAGGTTCTCGAGCGTCGAGGCGCGCATGTACCGGCTGAACACCGCGATCATCGCGAGGGCTCCGGTCACCACGGGCAGCACGAGGCCGGCGGGGTCCTGGAACACCTCGGCCAGGGTGGTGCCGCTCGGTGCCTGGGACGGCAGCCACGGCAGCTGCTGGCTGAAGACGATGATCAGGACGAGGCCGAGGAAGAACGCGGGCGTCGAGTAGAAGACGAAGGCCAGGGCGGTGGCGGCGTAGTCGACCGCACCGTTGCGGCGGGCCGCCTGAAGCATCCCGACCGGGATCGCGACGACGAGTCCGAGCACCGCGGAGATGCCGGTGAGCACGAGGGTCTTCGGCAGGCGCTCGGCGATGAGCTGCGAGACCGGCTCGTTGAGCGTGTACGAGGTGCCGAGGTCGCCGGTCAGCAGACGACCGAGGAACCGAAGGTACTGCACGGGCAGCGGCTGGTCGAGCCCCTGCGCCTGGTTGAACTGGGCGATCTGCGTGGGGGTCGCGGAGACGCCGAGCACGCCGCGGGCGGGGCCGCCGGGCAGCGCGTGCAGCAGGCAGAACACCACGACGGTGACGATGAGGATCACCGCGAGCGCCTGCAGGACGCGCCTGGTGAGGTAGAGAGCTGTGGTCATGCGGCTTCCGATGGTCGGATTGGAGACGTGAGCCGGGGAGGAGGCGCGGTGCGCGTCGGTCGCGCACCGCGCCTCCAGGGTCGGTTTCCTACTTGGTCCACTTCCACTGGGCCGGGTGGAAGTTGGCGAGCGAGTCCTGGTCGAAGCCGGACAGGCCCTTCTTGACCACCGAGATCTGGTAGTCCGGGCTCGGCAGCCAGATCACCGGCAGGTCCTTCGCGACCGCGGCGCTGTAGTCCTGCACGGCGGTGGCGTCGGTCGAGGTGGTGGTCGCGTCGATCAGGGAGTCGACCTCCTTGTTCGAGTAGCTGCCGAAGTTCGCCGAACCGCCGGTCTGGAACAGCGACTCACCGGTCGGGTAGGCCGGGAAGTACCAGCTGCCCGCGGTGCCGAAGAACGACAGGTCCCAGTCGCAGCTGGCCTCGTCCGAGGTGCAGGTCGGGGTCTGCGACAGCACGCTCGACACCGGCGCGGTCTTGATGGTGAAGTCGATGCCGGTCTTCGCGAGCGAGGACTGGATCGCGCTCATCATGTTGTCGGTCACGGTCGAACCGGACTGCGACAGCACCTGCATCGAGAACTTCGTGCCCTCCTTGACACCCTCGCCGCACTGGCTGGCGGACGCGCCCGGGTCGGTGCAGACCATCGTGCCGCCCTGCTCCTCCCAGCCGTGGCTGGTCAGCAGGTCCTTGGCCTTCGAGGTGCTGAACGGGTACGGGTTCGACTTCTGCACGTCGGAGACGTAGTCGGACTCCTGTGCCTGCGGGATCGGACCGTAGGTCGAGGTGGCGGTGCCGTTGAAGACGACCTTCGACAGCGACGTCTGGTCGATCGACATCTGGACGGCCTGACGGGCGTACAGCTGCTTGAAGACGGCGCCCATCGTCGGGTTGTTGAAGTTGTACGGCATGTACGTGATGGCCCAGCCGGTCCAGGGCTCCACGGAGTAGCCCTTCCCGGTGAAGGACGCCTTCTGGTCCATGTCGGTGGCGTTGATGTAGCCGTAGTCGACCTCGCCCGAGCGGACGGCGTTCACCTCGGCGTCGGCCGTGGTGAAGGGGAGCAGGTTCACCGTGGTGATCGACGGCTTCTCGCCACCGTCGTACTTCTTGTTGGCCGTCAGGGTGACCTTGCCGGCGGTGGTGAAGGTCTTGACGCCGTAGGGGCCGGAGATGGTCTTCCACAGGTCGTCGGTGGCGTAGTCGGAGATCTTGCCTGCGGCGGTGTTGAGGTACTTCCACACCTGCTTCGCGCCGGCGGTGGTCTCGTCGGCGTCGGTCACCTTCGCGGTCGCGCTGGTCTTGTCCCAGGCGTGCTGGGGCAGCGGGATGATGTGGCTCAGCTGGTTGGCGAGCATCCAGTCCGAGTTGTAGGCCTTGTCGAACGTGATGGTGAAGTGCGTGTCGTCGACGGCCTTGAACGAGGTCCAGTTGTCCGGCGCCTTGCCCTTGGAGTACGAGCCCCACTGGTCCTTGTTCGCCTTGATCAGGTTGAACCAGAACCCGACGTCGCGGCTCGTGATCGCCTCGCCGTCCGACCAGTGCCGGTCGCCGAGCGTCATGGTGACGCTCTTGCCGTCGTCGGCGAACTTCGCGTCGGTGGCGACGGAGCCGGCCTTGTTCCACGCGATCTTGCCGGTGGAGCCGTCGTAGGCGACGAGCGGCTCGTACAGCGACTGGGCGATGGAGCCGTTGTTCGTGTTGAGGTGCGCGGCGGTGCCGATCGGCAGGATCCAGTTCGGCGTGAAGTTGGCGGGGAGCGCGTAGTCGATCTCGTCGGTCGATCCCTGCGAGGCGTTGCCGCCTCCGGAACAGCCGGCGAGCAGCGCGCTCACGGCGATCGCAGCTCCGGTGAGGAGCGCCCAGCGACGGGGCTTGGACATGCGGTGTCTCCTTGTGCGAGGGACTTCGGGGAGGTGGAGCACGGGTGCCGAGCGGCACGAGGACAGTCAAGGACCAAAGCGATTGGAAAAACAAACATCTCGATGTAAAAACTGCGTTACTGCGGAACGGACGAAAGGGTGGACCGCTCGATCCGCCCCGTAGGCTCGCGGCAGAACGGACCACCGACCGGTGTTCCGCTCCCGTTCCGCCCGGATTGGAGAAAGTCGTGGCCGATCTCAGCGCCCGCGTCCTCGAGCTCGTCGCATCGGGGCAGGCCGCCAGCCGGACCGAGATCGCGAAGGTGCTCGGAGCCGCCCCCTCGACCGTCTCGCACGTCGTCGGCCAGCTCCTGGAGCACGGGATCCTCGCCGAGGAAGGCACCGACGTCTCGACCGGCGGGCGCCCCCGCAAGGTGCTCCGCATCGGCGGCGTCGACGAGTACGCGGTCGCCGCGGACGTCGGTGGCGGGCACGCGCGCATCGGTGTGGTCCTGCCTGGAGGCGCGCTCGAGTCGGTCGCGAACGTCCCGTTCGCGCTCTCCGACGGTCCGACCGCCGGGCTCCAGCGCCTGGCCGCGATGCTCGAGCGGCTCGCCGACGACCGTGGTCGCGAAGGGCTGCGGGGCGTCGGGCTCAGCCTGCCCGGGCCCGTCGACGTCGTCGCCGGGGTCGTGGACCTGCCGAGCCGGATGCCGGGGTGGAACGGGTTCCCCGTGGCCGCGTGGCTGAGCGACCGGTTCGGGCTGCCGGCGATCGTCGACAACGACGCGAACTGCATGGCGGCGGGTGAGCAGACCGTCCAGGATCCCGCTCGACGCCAGACCATCACGATCAAGGCCGGGTCGGCGATCGGCGCGGGCATCGTCATCGACGGTCGGCTCTACCGGGGGTCGACCGGGGCCGCCGGGGACATCACCCACGTGCGGATCGACGCCGCCGGGGACACCCCGTGCTCGTGCGGCAACACCGGATGCCTGGAGACGGTGGCGTCCGGCGCCGCCCTGGTCCGGATCCTGTCGAACGCCGGGGTCGACGTCGCCTCGACCGCCGACGTCGTCCGGCTCGCCTCGGACGCGCACCCCGAGGCCACCCGTGCCGTGCGGATGGCGGGCAAGTACCTGGGCGAGGTGCTCGCCGCCAACGTGAACTTCTTCAACCCGGACGCCGTCTACCTGGGCGGCATCCTGTCGACCCTCGACCCGTTCATCGCCGCCGTGCGGAGCCAGCTCTACGAGAGCTGCCACCCGCTGATGACCCAGCACCTGGCCATCGAGCCGGTGTCGCTCGGTGCCGATGCCGGGCTCGTCGGCGCCGGGCAGTTCGCCCTGCAGCGGGGCCTCGCCGCCTCGCTCGAGGAGCTCTCCGCGCCCATCCCCCAGTCCACCACCAGGAACAGGAGCGTCCGTGTCTGAGACCGGTCCCGTCACCCCCGCCGTCCCCGCCAGCACCGCTGGTGCCCGTCGCCCGGTCATCGCCATCGCCGGGCTCGCCATCGAGACGTCGACGTTCACGCCGACCCGGACCCACGCCCCCGCGTTCCACCCGGACCGCGGGGATGAAGCCGTCGCCCGCTACCCGTTCCTGGCGACCATGGCCGACCGGGCGGACTTCCGCGGGGCGCTCATCGGGCACGCGCTGCCCGGCGGGATCGTCGACCGGGCGTCGTACGAAGCCCTGGCCGACGAGATCGTCGAGCGGCTGGGTGCGATGGGTCCGGTCGACGGCCTCTGGTACGACATCCACGGCGCGATGGTGGTCGAGGGGCTCGACGACGCGGAGACGGACCTGCTCGGTCGCATCCGCGCGGTCGTCGGCCCCGACGTCATCGTGTCCGCGTCGATGGACCTGCACGGCAACGTCACGCGCGAGCTCGCCCACCAGGTCGACCTCGTCACCTGCTACCGGATGGCACCGCACGAGGACACCCTCGAGACGAAGGAGCGTGCCGTCCGGAACCTCGTCGACGTGCTCACCGAACGACCGGTCGGTGCGCAGCGACCCGTGAAGGCCTGGATCCCGATCCCCGTCCTGCTGCCCGGCGAGCAGACCTCGACCCGTCTCGAGCCGGCGAAGTCCCTGTACGCGCAGGTCCCGCTCGTCGAGCAGACCGAGGGCGTGCTCGACGCCGCGATCTGGGTCGGGTACGCCTGGGCCGACCAGCCCCGCGACCAGGCCGTCACCGTCGTCACCGGGTGGGACGAGGCCGCCGTCGCCGCCGGTGCCGAACGGCTCGCGGCGGCGTTCTGGGACGTCCGCGAGGACTTCGTGTTCGTCGCCCCCACCGGCACGTTCGAGGAGTGCCTCGACGCCGCACTCGCCCCGGGCGCCGCGAAGCCGTACTTCGTCTCGGACTCCGGCGACAACCCCACGGCCGGCGGCTCTGGGGACATGACGTGGGGCCTGACGCAGGTGCTCGCCCGCCCGGAGTTCCAGGACCCGTCCGGCCCGACCGTCATCTACGCGAGCGTGCCCGGACCGTCCGCGGTCGCCGCAGCGGTGGACGCCGGCGTCGGTGCGACGATCACCGTGACCGCCGGTGCGTCGGTGGACCACGTGCACGCGGGCCCGATCACGATGACCGGGCGGGTGCACGCGATCAAGCACGGCGACCGAGACGCCGAGACCGAGGTCGTGCTGCAGGTCGGCAGCGTCTTCGCGATCCTGACGAAGCTGCGGAAGCCGTACCACCACGAGCACGACTTCACCGACCTCGACCTGGCACCGCGGCAGGCGGACGTCGTCATCGTGAAGATCGGGTACCTCGAACCGGAGCTGTTCGACATGTCCGCCGACTGGATGCTCGCGCTCACCCCGGGCGGTGTCGACCAGGACCTGCTGCGCCTCGGGCACCACAGGATCGAGCGCCCGATGTTCCCCTACGATCGAGTGTTCCCGACGGCACCGGACCTCCGCGCCCGCATCGTCCCCGCCTCCAACGAACCGCTCGGAGCCCCTGCATGAGCACCACCGCCGCACTCGAGATCGCCGTGACCTCTCCGGCGGGTGCGATCACCGCGCGGGACGGCGGCGCCGACCGCGTCGAACTCTGCGTCGGGCTCGAGCTCGGCGGGCTCACCCCGTCGCAGGCCCTGGTCGAGACGACCCACGAGACCGGGATCCCGGCGCACGCGCTGGTCCGCTGCCGCCCGGGCGGGTTCGTGCACTCCCCCGACGAGGTCGAGCTCATGGTGCGCGAGGTCCGCACGGTCCTGCGCTCCGGGGCCGCCGGTGTCGTGGTCGGTGCCCTGCGCCCCGACCGGACCCTGGACGAGGACGCCCTCCGCCGCTTCGTGGACGCCGCCCGGTCGGTCAGCGCCACCGCCGAGGTCACCCTGCACCGCGCGATCGACCACGCGACCGACCCCGTCGCCGCCGCCGGGTCGCTCGCCGCGCTCGGGTTCACCCGCGTCCTGACCTCGGGCGCCGCCCCCACCGCGGTCGCCGGCGCCGAGACGATCGCCCGCATGGTCGAGGCCGCCGGGCCCGTGCAGGTGATGGCCGGCGCCGGGGTCACCCCCGCCGACGTCCGCGCACTGCTCGCCACCGGCGCCGCCGCCGTGCACCTGTCGGCCAAGCGTCCGGCCGCGGACAGCACGCACACCGGGGTGCCGATGGGCGCCGGGGACGACGGCTCGGCGCACTTCGTCACCGACGCCGAGGTCGTCGCGGCCGCACGGCGCGCGCTCGACGCCTGACCCGCTCGCCGTCACACGGGAATGGCGGCCGTCGGAACCCGCTTGACGCCCCCATGACATCGTCAGCAGCGCGCCGCGGGTGGCTCAGCGTCACGTCCGTCGCACTCGGGTCGTTCGTGCTCGTCCTGTCCGAGTTCCTGCCCATCGGGCTGCTCCCCGCCATCGCCGACGACCTGGACGTCGGCATCGGCACCGCCGGCCTGATGGTCGTCGCCACCGGACTGGTCGGAGCCGTCGCAGCACCGGTCGTCACCGTCCTGACATCGCGGCTCGACCGCCGGGTGGTGCTCGTGTCCCTGACCGTGCTGCTCGTCGTCGCCGACGGCCTCGCCGCGATCGCGCCGTCGTTCTGGGTGCTGCTCATCGCACGGATGCTGCTCGGTGTCGGCATCGGGGGCTTCTGGGCCATCGGCGCCGGGATCGCCGGGCGACTCGTCCGGCCGGAGCTGACGATCCGCGCGACCTCGCTCATCACGGCCGGCGTCTCCGTCGCGACCGTCGTGAGCCTGCCGCTCGGCGCCCTGGTGTCGTCGCTCGCCAGCTGGCGCCTCGGCTTCGTGATCGGTGGGGCGCTCGGTCTCGTCGCGCTCGTCCTGCAGCTGGCGATGCTGCCGAGGATCCCCGCGCAGCAGCGGGTGCGGTTCACCACGCTCGGGTCGCTGCTCCGCGTGCCCCGCGCCCGGGTCGGGCTCATTGCCGCGGCGTTCGTCTTCGCGGCCCAGTTCGCCGCGTACACCTACATCGCGCCGTACCTGCAGCAGCTCGTCGGCGTCGGCCCGGACACCGTGACGATCGCGCTGCTGGTGTTCGGCGTCGCGGGCATCGTCGGGAACTTCGCCGCCGGCTTCACGCTCGACCGCAGTGTCCTCGGCACCATCGGGGCGTCGAAGTTCGTGCTCGCGGCGGCCGTCGTGCTGCTGCCGTTGCTCGCCCACTCCGTCGTGGGGGTCTTCGTGCTGCTCGTCGTGTGGGGCCTGGTGTGGGGTGCGCTGCCGCTCGGGATGCAGACGTGGATGTCGACGGCGTCGCCGGCCGGGTCCGAGACCGGGCTCGCGCTGTTCGTCACGACGATCCAGCTCGCGATCGCCGCCGGTTCGGTGCTCGGTGGGGCCGCGGTGTCGTCGTTCGGTCTGGCTGCCGACTTCTGGCTGGCGGGCGGGGTCGCGATCGTCGGTGCCGTGGTGCTCGTCGCGATGGGGCTGCGGAAGTCGAGCGCCGTGCTGGCGGTCGAGCCGGTCGCGGCCGACCCGACGCCGACCGGCCCGGTGGCCGTCGCCTGCCCCTGACCGCCGTTCCGGGGCCCGCGGAACACCGGTGTTCGTGCTCTGAACACGCGCAAACCGCGGTTCAACGGGTGAACACCGGTGTTTTGCGGAATCGGCACGACGGAAGCAGGGTCAGGTCAGGGTGACGATGCGGTCGGCCGCAGCGATCGCCACCGGGTCGTGGGCCGCGTGCACGACCACGACGCTGGCCGCAGCCTCGTCGGCGAGCGCCGCCACCACGAGCGCCGCCGACTCGGCATCGACCCCCGCGGTCGGTTCGTCCACCAGCAGCACCCCGGCACGCTGCGCCAGCCCGAGCGCGACGAGCGTGCGCTGCCGCTGCCCGCCCGAGAGCTCCTCGATCGGCCGGTCAGCCAGGTCCGTGATCGCCATCCGTTCGAGCTGCGCGTCGACGATGGCCCGGTCAGCGCGTCCGAGCGGCCGCCACCACGCGCGGTGCCGCCACCGCCCCATCGTGACGGCCGCGCGGACGGTGAGCGGGAGCGTGGTCGGCGGTACGGACTGGGTCACGTAGGCGACGCCGTCGGACGGGAGGCCCGTCACCCGCCCGGCGGTCGGTCGCACGACGTCCGCGACCACGTCGAGCAGCGTCGACTTGCCGGATCCGTTCGGTCCGGTGAGCGCGGTGACGACCCCGGCGGGGAACGTCACGTCGAGCATGTCGAGGACGGTCCGGTCGCCGAGGACGGCCGTCACCCGGTCCAGGTGGACGGCGGATCGGGGCTCGGCGGGGTCGGTCGGCTCGGTCGCAGGCACCTGAGCACGCTATCAGTATCGATACTCGTTTTCATGTAGCGTCTCGGACCGTGACCTGGCTGACCGATCCGTTCTCCGTCGACTTCATGGTGCGCGCCCTGGTCGGCGGCTCCCTGGCGGCGGTCCTCTGCGCCGTGGTCGGAACGTGGGTGCTGGTCCGGGGCATGGCGTTCCTGGGCGAGGCGCTCTCGCACGGCATGCTGCCCGGCGTCGCGATCGCCACCCTCACCGGGATCCCGCCGGTGCTCGGTGCCGCGGTGAGCGCGGGCGTGATGGTGCTCGGCGTCGGGGCACTGCGTCGTCGTGCACGACTGTCGTACGACACATCGATCGGCCTGCTCTTCGTCGGGATGCTCGCACTCGGCGTGATCATCGTGTCGTCCTCGCGGTCGTTCGCCACCGACGTCACCGCGATCCTGTTCGGCGACGTCCTCGCCGTCACCCGGGCCGACGTCGGCGGCCTCGCGATCGCCGCAGCCGTGGCCCTGGCCGTCGCCGTGGCGTTCCACCGGCCCTTCACCGCACTGGCGTTCGACACCCGCAAGGCCACGACGCTCGGCCTGCACCCACGACTGGCCGAGGTCGTGCTCATCGGGCTCGTCACCCTGGCGGTCGTCGCCTCGTACCGGGCCGTGGGCACCCTGCTCGTCGTGGGCCTGCTGCTCGCGCCGGCGGCCGCCGCCCGCGCCTGGACCCGGCACGTGGCCTCGACGATGCTTCTCGGTGCCGGCATCGGTGCCACCGCCGTGCTCGTCGGGCTGCTCGTGTCCTGGCACGCCGGCACCGCCGCCGGCGCGAGCATCGCCGCGGTCGCCGTCGCCAGCGTCGTGGTCTCACGCGCCCTGGCCGCCGTCGTCCTGCGGCGCACCCCGATCCCCACACCGGCGCGCGCGGCCGCGCCGGCAGCACCACGATCCGCCGCACCGTCTCGAGAGGGAGCATGAAGCACTCGACCACCAGCCGCGCCCCCGCGCGCTTCCTGTCCACCATCGGCCTCGCCACCGGCCTGGCCCTCACCGTCACCGCCTGTTCCACGGGCACCCCGTCGGCCGACGGCTCGACCGGCACCGCCCGTCCCCACGGTTACGTGGCGGGCGCGAGCGAGTCCCAGGAACCCCAGGTGCGCCTCCTGGCCGTGTCGGCATCCGGCGCGACCGCGGTGCACGACCTGCTCACCGAGGAGACCACCGAACTCGACGACGTGGACGCACCGGAGCACTCGGCGACCGACGGCCGGTTCCTCGTGACGAGCGACGCCGACCGCACGACGATCGTCGACGGCGGGTCCTGGACCGTCGACCACGGCGACCACACGCACTACTACGCCGCCGAGCCGCGGGTGGTGGGCACGATCGACGGCGGCGGCCGGGTCGAGGTGCACTCGTCCGAGACCATGACGACGATCGCCTGGCCGGACCGCGCCGAGGCCGTCGTGCTCGACCGCGAGGCGCTGGGTCAGGGCGAGGTCGACGAGACCGCCCGGATCGACGCGAGCGTCCTGCTGCCGATGGGCCAGCAGCTCGTGGCGGCCGACGGCGACACGGTCCGCGTGCTCGACGCGGACGGCGAGGCGACCGACCCCGCCGGCACCGCACAGACCTGCACCGACCCCGCCGGCGGGATCGTCACCCGCGCCGGTGCCGTCGTGGGCTGCGCCGACGGAGCGGTCGTGGTGGACGACGCCGGCGAGACCTCGTTCGTCGACCTGCCCGACGGCGCCGAGCGTCCGACGGCCTTCGCCGCACGCGCCGGCCGGCCCACCGTCGCCGGACTGGCCGGCACCACCGGGTTCTGGTTGCTCGACGTGCGACAGGGCTCGTGGCGGCTCGTGCCGACCGAACGGCCCCTGCGCGCCGTGGTCGCGGTGGACGACGAGGACGAGCACGTGGTCGGGCTCGACGACTCCGGGCGGGTGGTCGTCGTGACCGCCTCGACGGGGAAGGCGGCCACGACGAAGGCGCTCATCGACACCGGCGCAGACGGCCCCGCGCCGATGCTGCAGCTCGACGCCCAGCGCGCCTACCTGGCCGACCCCGCGGACGGCACCGTGCACGAGATCGACTTCGCCGACGGCGCCCGGGTCGCCCGCACGATCGAGCTCCCCGTCACCCCCGTCGCCTTCGCCGAGGTCGGACTGTGATGCGCACCAGGGCCCTGACCGCGGGCCTCGCCGCCGCAGCGCTCGCCCTCGTCGCCACGGGGTGCACCACCGCCGGCTCCGACCGCCCCCTCGTCGCGGTGACGACGAACATCCTCGGCGACGTCGTCAGCGAAGTCGTCGGGGACCAGGCCGACGTCATGGTCCTCATGCCCCCGGGCGCCGACCCCCACTCGTTCGAGGTCTCCGCGCAGGAAGCCGCACGACTGCGGAGCGCCGACCTGGTGGTCGAGAACGGGCTCGGGCTCGAAGAAGGGGTCGCCCGTCACGTCGCGGCGGCGGCCGAGGACGGCGTGCCGGTCTCCACCGCCGGGGACGCAATCGACCCGCTGGAGTGGACCACCGAGGACGACAGCGGCCCCGAACCGCACTTCTGGACCGACCCCGCCCGGATGGTCGACGTGGTCGAGGCCCTCGACCAGGACCTGCGCGACGCCGGCATCGAGCCGACCGGCACCGACGCCTACCTGGACGAGCTCCGCGACCTGGACGACACGATGACGACCGCGTTCCGGACCGTGCCCGAGGAACGCCGGGCGCTCGTCACGAACCACCACGTGTTCGGGTACCTGGCCGACCACTACGGGTTCCGGGTCGTCGGGGCGGTGATCCCGAGCGGGACCACGCTGGCCTCCCCGAGCGCCGCCGACCTGCGCGACCTGGCCGACGCCATCGACGAGGCGGGGGTCCGGACGATCTTCGCCGACGCCTCGCAGCCCGCACGACTGGCCGAGGTGCTCGCGGAAGAGGTCGACCTGCACGTCGAGATCCGACCGCTGGCGACGGAGTCCCTCACCGAGGACGGCGACGCCTCCACCTACCTCGGCATGATGCGCTCGAACACCGAGGCCATCGTCGACGGCCTGTCGACTGGTAATTGAGAATGAGAATCAATACAGTTAGCGACATGACGAACACGAAGACGCTCCGGGCCGCGTGGCCCGCCGCCCTGCTCGGCGCGGCCACCCTGGCCCTGACCGGGTGCGCCACGAACACCGACGCCGGGTCCGACACCACTGCGACCCCGAAGGCCGACGGGACCCGCATCACCCTCACCTACGACGGCGGCCTGCTCGTCCTCGACCAGGACCTGCAGGTGGTGGCCGACGACGCGATCGACGGCTTCACCCGGGTCAACCCCGCCGGTGACGGACGCCACGTGCTCGTCACCGTGCCCGAGGGCTTCCGGGTCCTCGACACCCAGGCCGAGCCGGCCCTGACCGACGCGGTGTTCCCCGCCGACACCGGTGGCCACGCGGTCGTCCACGGCGACCGCACCGCCCTGTTCGCCGACGGCACCGGGGACGTGACGACGTTCGACCACACCGAGCTCGACGGCGCCGACCTGCCCGAGGTCGAGACGACGAAGTCCGAGGCCGCCCACCACGGCGTCGCGATCGAGCTCGAGGACGGCACGCTCCTGACGACGATCGGCACCGAGGAGAGCCGTTCCGGCGTGCGCGCCCTGGACGCCGACGGCACGGAGATCACCCGGTCCGAGGAGTGCCCCGACGTGCACGGCGAGGGTGCGGTCAAGGGTGAGGTCGCGGTGTTCGGCTGCACCGACGGCGCCCTGGTCTACCAGGACGGCGCGTTCGAGAAGATCGACGCCCCGACCGAGTACGGCCGCACCGGCAACCTGTTCACCACCGAGGACTCGTCCGTCGCCGTCGGCGACTACAACGACGACCCCGACAGCGAGGGGTACCTGCTCGACCAGATCGCCCTGATCGACGTGGCCTCGGGGAAGTACACCGTCGCGGACATGCCCGACGGCGTCGGCTTCACGTTCCGCGACCTGGCTCGCGGCCCCGGTGACGAGGCCGTCGTGCTCGGCGACGACGGTGCCCTGCACACCTTCGACGAAACGACCGGCGAGCAGCTGGAGTCGTACCCGGTGATCGACGCGTGGGAGGGCCCGACCGAGTGGCAGGACGCCCACCCGGCCCTGAAGGTCGAGGGTGACATCGCCTACGTCACCGACCCCGCCGAGCAGAAGATCCACGCGGTCGACCTCACCACCGGGAAGGTCATCGCCTCGAGCGACGAGCTGCCGGGCGTGCCCAACGAGATCGCGGTCGCGTAGCGACGAGCAAGACGAGCGCGCTGCGAGCGCGCGGCGGGGTCCGGAACACGACCCCGAGACGGACAGGAGGCCCGTGGCGATCCCGCCACGGGCCTCCTGTCCGCTGTCAGCGCGTGGACCGCGCGACGTCAGCCGCCGTCCGTCAGCCCTTGACCGGGATCGACTGCGCCTTGAGCGCCGCGATGGTCTTGGACTGCCCGGACTCGAGCGCCTCGCTCAGCGTGCCCGAGCCGGACGCCGCCTGCCCGAAGCCGTCGGACACGTCCGAGTAGGTCTGCGTCATCGTCGGACCCCAGGTGAAGGGCTGGATGTCCTTCGCCGCGGTCGCGAACTCCTCGTAGATCTTCTGGCCGCCGTAGAAGTCGAGCCCCTCGGTCAGGGCCGGCAGGTCGGCGCCGGTGGTCGAGGCCGGGTACAGGTTGGCCTCCTTGTTCAGTGCGGAGAGCGCCTCGGTCGAGGTGTTCAGCCAGACCAGGAACTTCGACGCCTCGGCCGGGTGCTTGCTGCCCGCGAAGACGACGTTCGACGAACCGCCCCAGGCGGCCGACTTGGTCTCGCCGGACTTCCACTGCGGCATCGGGGCGACGGCCCACTTGCCCGAGGTCGACGGCGCACCGCTGGAGATGGTGTTCGCACCCCAGACCGCGGAGACCCAGGTCCAGTCCTTGCCGCTGTCGTAGGCGTTGTTCCACTGGTCGGTGAAGCTCGGCAGGGTGTTGACGAGCTTCTTGTCGATCAGGTCCTGCCAGTAGTCGGCGACCTTCTTCGACGCGGCGTCGTCCAGGTTGACCTTCCAGTCCTGGCCCGAGTTCTCGAACCACTGGCCACCGGCCTGCGAGACGAGCCCGGCGAACTGGTTGACGTCACCCTTGGCGAAGTTCGTGATGTTGCCGCCGAGCTTCTTGATCTTGACGGCGTCCTCGGCGTACTCCTCCCACGTCTTCGGGGCGTCGAGGCCGGCCTTCTCGAACAGGTCCTTGCGGTAGTACAGCGCCATCGGACCGGAGTCCTGCGGCACGGCGTAGACCGACTTCCCTTCGCCGAAGGTGACCTGGTTCCACAGGCCGTCGGAGAAGTCCTTCTTCGCGTCGCTGATGACGGCGCACGCGCCGATGTCCTCGAGGCCGCCCTGCACGCGGAACGCCGGCAGGGTGTCGTACTCGACCTGGCCGATGTCCGGCGCCTGCTTGGCCTTCAGCTGGTTGAAGAAGTTCTGGTAGGTGCCGCTGTTGCCGTTCGCGACGATCGAGACCTTGACCTGGATGTCCGGGTTGGCCTTGTTCCAGATCGCGACGACCTTGTCCATGTTCGGCACCCAGGTCGTGAAGTCGAGGGTGACCTTGCCGTCCGAGGGCTTGCAGCTGGCGGCCGCGGTGTCGGATCCACCGCCGCTGCTGCTGCCACCGGTGCTGCAGCCGGCGAGGGCCACGGTGGCGGCCACGGCGATCGCGGCGACGCTGAGGAACTTCGTTGTCTTCATGCTGTTTCCGTTCGGATGTGGTGTGGGGAGAGCTGGTGCGGGAAGGGGTGCGGGTCGAGGGGCTACTTCAGGCCGCCGGAGCCCAGGCCGGAGCGCCAGAAGCGCTGCAGGCTCAGGAAGGCGATGAGCAGCGGGATGATCGAGACGAACGACCCGATGAGCACGAGGGTGCGCAGGTCCGGGTACTGGTTCACGCTCGAGTTCCACGTGTAGAGGCCGAGGGTGACGGGGAACAGCGACGAGTCGCGGAGCATCACGAGCGGCAGGAAGAAGTTGTTCCACACGGCGACGAACTGGAACAGGAAGATCGTCACGAGCGCGGGCGACATGAGCCGGACGGCCACGGTGAAGAACGTGCGGACCTCGCCGGAGCCGTCGATGCGGGCCGCTTCGATGATCTCGTCGGGCACGCTCGACGCCGCGAACAACCGCGACAGGTAGACGCCGAACGGGCTGACGATGCTCGGCAGGAACACCGACCAGAACGTGTCGGTCAGGTCGACCTGGCTGAAGATGAGGAACAGCGGCAGGGCCAGGGCGGTCGCCGGCACGAGCACGCCGCCGAGGAACACGTTGAACAGGACCTCGCGGCCGCGGAACCGGTACTTGGCCAGGGCGTACCCGCACATCGCGGAGAGCACGGTGCCGAGCAGGCCGGCGACCCCGGCGTAGGCGATGCTGTTCAGCAGCCAGCGCAGGTAGATGCCGTCCTGCCGCGTGAACAGCTCGACGAGGTTGCCGAAGAAGTCCTGCACCGAGGTGGCGCTGAACCACAGCGAGAACGTCGAGTTGAAGTTCGCGGCGGTCTTGGTGGACGAGACCAGCAGCCAGAAGATCGGCAGCAGGAAGTAGAGGGTGAAGACCCCCATCACGATCATCGCGGCGCTGCGCGAGATGACGCTCTCACGGGGACCGCGCGCTCCGCGCTGGTGCGGACGGGAGGCCCGGTTCGGCTCGAGCGGTCGGCCGACGTCGCGGACGAGGTCACCTTGGGACGGGGCGTTGACGGTCATTCGGCGGCCTTCCGCTGGGTCAGTCGGAGGAACCCGATCGACAGGACGAACGTGGCGACGGCGAGGACGACCGAGAACGCCGCGGCGAGGTTGAAGTTCGGCACCGAGGACGTCGAGTAGACGAGCATGTTCGGCGTGAACGTCGACGAGATGGTCGAGGTGAACTGGCGGAACACGGTCGGCTCGGTCAGCAGCTGCAGCGTGCCGATGACGGAGAACACCGCGGTGAGGACGATGGCCGGCACCACGAGCGGGATCTTGATCGACAGGGCGATCCGGAGCTGGGACGCACCGTCGAGCTTCGCCGCCTCGTACACCTCGGCGGGGATCGCGAGGAGCGACGAGTAGATGATGAGCATGTTGTAGCCGACGTAGACCCAGGTCACGACGTTGGCCACGGCCCACAGCACGGTGCTGCCGCCGAGCAGGTCGACCCGCGAGGTCACCGCGGAGAACGGCGACAGGTCGGGGGCGTAGAGGTAGCCCCACATGATCGCGGCGATGACGCCGGGCACCGCGTACGGCGCGAAGAACGCCAGGCGGAAGAACCGCTTGCCGCGCAGCAGCGGGGAGTCGAGCAGCAGGGCGAACAGCAGCGCGAGCCCGAGCATCACCGGCACCTGCACGACGCCGAACAGCAGCACGCGGAGCACGGAGCTCCAGAACTCGCCGTCCTGGAACACCAGGGCGTACTGGCTCAGACCGCCGAAGACCTGCGTCGGGGCGCCGAACGTGCCCTGCCGCTCGATCTTCTGCAGCGACTCCCACACGGCGTAGAGGATGGGGACCAGGTAGAACGCCGTGAACAGGACGGCGAACGGCAGGACGAAGATCGCGATGGCGCGGCGGTAGCGGAACCCGCCGCCCCGGCGTCGTCGGGTCGCGCTGGGCGACTGTGCGGTGGTGGTCATGAGCGGTTCCTGTCGGTGCGGATGATCTGGGTCCCGCCGGGGGCGATGGCGGTGGTGCCGGTGACCGGGCGGTCGGCGACGAGCTCGTGGCCGGCCTCGTGGTGCTCGACGGTGCGGTCGGAGTGGTTCAGCAGGAAGACCCACTCGTGGGTGTCGTCCCGGCGACGCACGACCTCGAGTCCGGGGCGGACGGCGGGGTCGGCGCGCACCCCGGCCTCGTCGAGGACGCGGTGGACGAAGCCGCCCAGCGCACCGGCGTCGAGCACCGTGGACGTGTACCAGGCGGTCCCGGCGCCGTGCTCGTTGCGGGTGACGGCAGGGCGGCCGGCGAGCGAGCCCTCGGCGTAGTCGACGACGCTCGTCGCACCGCGCAGCTCGACCGGCTCCGACCAGACGCTGCCGGTCGTGCCGTCGGACAGTGCGATCGTGGCGTCGGCGGCGAGCGGGAGGAACTCGTCCACGCGCACGCCGAGCAGGTCACGGAAGGCGCCCGGGTAGCCGCCGGTGCGGACCCGGTCGCGCTCGTCGACCATGCCGCTGAAGCAGCTGACGATCGCGTGCCCGCCGCCGGCGACGTGGTCGGCGATGACGGCCGCGTGCTCGTCGCGCACCAGGTACAGCTCGGGGACGACGACGAGCGCGTACCCGTCGAGCGGTGCCCCGGGGGCGACGACGTCGACGGTCACGCCGAGGTCCCAGAGCGCGGCGTGGAACGCGTGGACCTGCTCCAGGTAGCGGAGCGCGGTGCTGGGGTGGGCCTCCAGGTCGGCCGCCCACTGGTTCTCCCAGCTGAACACGAGCGCGACGTCGGCAACCACGCGTGACCCGCGCAGTTCGCCGAGCCGCTCGACCAGGGCGCCGAGCGCGACCACGTCGTGCCAGGTCCCCGACTCGGTCCCGGCGTGCGGCAGCAGCGCGGAGTGGAACTTCTCGCTGCCCTGCACGGACGCGCGCCACTGGAAGAAGCAGACCCCGTCGGCGCCGCGGGCGATGTGTGCCGCGGTGTTCCGGAGCATCTCCCCCGGGGCCTTCGCGACGTTGTGCGGCTGCCAGTTCACGGCACCCGTCGAGTGCTCCATGAGCAGCCAGGGGGCGCCGCCGGCCAGGCCACGGGTGGTGTCGGCGGCGAAGGCGAGCTCGACGTGCGGCCGAGGCAGGCGGTGGTCCAGGTAGTGGTCGTTCGCGATGACGTCCATGTCGCCGGCCCACGACCAGTAGTCGAGCGCCGTGATGTGCGCGGCGACCATGAAGTTCGTCGTGACGGGCTTGTCGCTCAGCTCGCGCAGGACGGCGGCCTCGGCGCGGTGGTGGCCGAGGAGCTCGTCGGAGGAGAACCGGTCGAAGTCGATGGTCTGCGCCGGGTTCGTGAACGACAGCGTCGCGCGGGGCGGCAGCACCTGCTCCCACGCGGAGTAGCGCTGGCTCCAGAACGAGGTGCCCCAGGCGGCGTTGAGCGCGTCGACCGTGCCGTACCGGGCCTGCAGCCAACCGCGGAACGCCTGGGCGGAGACGTCGCAGTAGCAGTGCGCGTTGTGGCAGCCGAGCTCGTTCGACACGTGCCAGAGCCGCACGGCGGGGTGGTCGCCGTAGCGCTCGGCGGTGGCGCGGACCAGGGCGAGGGCGTGCTCACGGTAGATCGGCGAGCTCGGGCAGAACGCCTGGCGGCCGCCGGGCCAGCGGGTGGTGCCGTCGGCGACGACGGGCAGGACCTCGGGGTACCGGGTGGTGAGCCACGGCGGGGTCGAGGCGGTGCCGGTGCCCAGGTCGACCCCGATGCCCGCGCCGTGCAGCAGGTCGATGACGGTGTCGAGCGCGGCGAAGTCGTACTCGCCCTGCCGCGGTTCGACGTGCGACCAGCCGAAGACGTTGATCGCGACGAGGTTCACGCCGGCCTCACGCATGAGCCGGACGTCCTCGACCCACACCTCGGGGTCCCACTGCTCGGGGTTGTAGTCGCACCCGAACGCGAGGCCCGTCGAGCCGAGGCCGAGCGCGCCGGTGGCGGTCGTCGGCAGGGTGGTGGTCGTCACGGGGATCCTCGCTGATCGGGGCGACCCCGGCCGCCTCGGTCGCGTGCGACCCCTTCGACGGCGAAGGCCACCCAGTGTTCTGGGAGCGCTCCCAGTCCGCACCAGCCGATCGGGGCCTGATGTTTCTGGGAGCGCTCCCAGATCAAACACCAGCGGCTGCACCCTGTCAACTGCGAGGCGTTCCGAGGGCCCCTCAGCGGCGGATATGGTTGCCCCATGTCCGAGGTCCGATCCGCTCGTCAGCGCGCCACGATCCAGGACGTCGCCGACGAAGCGGGGATGTCCCGCGGCACCGTCTCACGGGTGCTCAACGACGAGCCGTACGTGTCGCCGAAGGCGCGCGAGGCCGTGCAGGACGCCGTCCGACGCGTCGGCTACGTGCGCAGCGCCGCCGCCCGCAGCCTGGTCACCCGGCGGTCCGGGGCGATCGCGCTCATCGTCCACGAACCCTCGGTCGTGGTGCTCGACGACCCCAACATCGGCAACATCCTGATCGGCACGAACGCCGTGCTGTCCGACGCCGACCAGCAGCTCGTCACGATCATGGTCGACTCCGCCCGCGACAGCGAGCGCGTGGTCGAGTACCTGCGCGGCGGGTTCGTCGACGGCGCCATCGTGCTGTCCGCCCGTGACGGCGACCCGATCACCGGCGCGATCGAGGAGATCGGCATGCCCGCGTGCTTCGTCGGGCACCCGTCCGACGCCGCGAACATCTCGTACATCGGCATCGACAACCGCGCCGCCGCCGAGCAGATCACCCGGCGCCTGGTCGACACCGGTCGACGCCGGATCGGGATGCTCGCGTCCGGGCTCGACCGCGACTCCGGCCAGGACCGTCTGGCGGGGTTCACCGCGGCACTCGGCGAGCGCTTCGACCCCGACCTCGTCGCCCGGAACCCGCTGTTCAGCTACACCGCCGGCGCCGAGGGCATGCGCGAGCTGCTCGAGCGAGCCCCGGACATCGACGGGGTGTTCGCCGCGTCGGACGCGGTCGCCGCCGGCGCGATGGACGTCCTGCAGCGCAGCGGCCGGAGCGTGCCGGGTGACGTCGGCGTGGTCGGGTTCGACGACAGCGCCTGGGCGCTGCGGTGCGACCCGCAGCTGTCGACGGTGCGGCAGCCGGCGCGCCTGCTCGGCGAGCAGGCGGCACACCAGGTCCTCGAGCAGATCGGCGGCACCGACGACGGTCCACGCGGTCTGCTGTTGCCGACGGAGGTCGTCTGGCGCGGGTCCGCGTAGCCGGCCGCAGGACGGACGGGAGGCCCGTGGCGGCGTCGCCACGGGCCTCCAGTCCGTCCGTGGGTGCGGGCCCGCACCCGCTGGGTCAGCCCTGCGGCGGCGAGTAGAGCTGCAGGTCGTTGCCCTCGCTGTCCTTGAAGGGGATGATCTTGCCCCACGGGTGCTCGCTGATCTCGCCCTGGATGTCCGCACCGCGCTCCTTGAGCGCGGCGACCTCGTCCTCGATGCTGCCGTCCGGCTGGAACGACACGACGGCGCCGCCGTCGCTCGCCTGGCTGGCGGACTCGCGCCCGTTCAGGCCGATCATCAGGCCGCCGGCGTCGATCTCGCTCCAGTCGTCGGACTGGTCCTTGACGGTGAGACCGAGCGTGTCGCGGTAGAACGCGACGGCGCGCTCCATGTCGCTGACCGGGACCCAGACTGCTGCGACTCCACTTGCCATGGTGTTTCCTCTCGTCGTGGTGTGCCGTGGACGGTAGGCAGCGCGCGTGCACGCCGGTACAGGGTCGGTGTCCCCCGGCGCCGGGTCAGCCGGCGGCCGGACGCCACATGCTGATCGGGGTCGCCGCGCGGAACCCCGCGATCGGCGCGCCGTCCGCGAACCCGTGCCGTCGGTACAGCCGGCGGTTCACCGGGGTGGAGGACTCCAGGTACGCGCCGTCCGACGTCCGGTCCGCGCGCTCGAGTGCGTGGCCGAGCAGCAGTCCGCCGATGCCCCGACCACGTGCTGACGCCGACACCCCGATCTCGGCGAGGTACCAGTGCGGGGTGACCGGTCGGGCGCGCTCCATGCGGCGCAGGTGGGCCACCGCGCGGAGCGCCCCGCTGAGCCCCAGGGTCCGGAGGAACGCCGGCACCTGCCGTACGAAGGCCCGGACGCCTCCGGGCTGCCGACCGGGTGCCTGCCAGAAGGCGGCGCCGACCACCCGGTCACCGATCGTGGCGACGTCCACCCGACGCGCGGGCATCGGCACCGACCGGATGAGCGCGGCGAACAGCCCGGTCAGCACGGCGGGGCGGTCCTCACCGGATCGCGGCGGCCGGAACTCGGCGAGCACCGGGTCGTCGGCGAAGGCCTCGGCGAGGACGGCCGCGGCCGCCTCGAGCTCGGCGGGTCCTGCTGCTCGGACGACGGTCTCCATGCTGACTCCTCGGTTGTTCGATGATTTGGCCATGTGGCCGACTTCATCTTCGCGGCCGGTCCTGCACGCGCCCCGTACGCTTCCTGTGATGACCGAGGACCAGCAGTCGCGCGGGTACCGCAGCCGACAGGACCGCCGTGCGGAACTGCTCGACGCCGCCGCCCTGGTCGTGCGGGACGACGGCCTGCGCGGCCTCACCACCCGGGCCGTCGCCGCTCGCGCCGGCGTCGCACACGGTGTCGTGCACTACGTCTTCGGTGCTCGACGCAACCTGGTCGTCGCGCTGCTCGAACGGCAGGCGCGTGCGGTCCTGCCGCCGGTGCTCGCGGCCGCCGACGAGCACGACGACCTCGCCGCCGCGCTCGAGGCGGGGATCTCCGCGTACCTCGACCTGGTGCGGCGCGAGCCCGAGCGCTTCCGGGTACTCGAGGCCCTCAGCGCGACGGCCCTCGCCCCGGACGGCGACGGGGACCTGCTCGACGCCGAACGACGGCTCTGGCGCGACGGCGTGGTCGCCGGGATCGAGCGCTGGACCGCACGGCACGGGGCGACGCCGTCCGAGCCGGTGCCCGTGGTCGCCGACGCCGTGATCACCCTGGTGGACGGACTCGCCCGCGCCGCGTGGAGCGATCCGGACGGCACCGCGACCGCCCGATCACGGGCGTTGCTGGTGCGCGGATTGACCACCGCGGTGACCGCCGTCGAGACCGCCGCCGTGACCGCCGAGCACTGACCTGCAAACCGACCGGGGAAGCGCTCCGAATGTCATGTGTGCCGCACACTGCGGCGCGTACAGAAAAGAGGGCTGATCATGACCAGCAGCGCAGCAACCGCACGCACCACCTCCGGTTCGACGTGGACCCAGCGGGGCGCGTTCGTCTTCGGTGTCGTCTTCCTGATCGTCGGCATCGCCGGGTTCATCCCCGGACTCACCATGGACATGGGCTCGATGTCCATGGCCGGCCACGGCTCCATGGCCCTGCTCCTGGGCCTGTTCCAGGTGTCCGTCCTGCACAACATCGTGCACCTGCTCTTCGGCATCGTCGGGCTGCTCGCCGCCCGCCGTGCAGCCTCCGCACGCCTGTACCTCGTCGCCGGCGGCATCGTCTACGCGGTGCTCTTCGTCTACGGGCTCTTCACCGCGGGCATGGCCGGTGGCGCGAACTTCGTGCCGCTGAACAGCGCGGACAACGTGCTGCACGCCTTCCTGGCCGTCGCGATGATCATGCTCGGCTTCGTCCTGCCGCGGATCGGGACGCGCACCGCGCGCTGAACCGCAGCACACACCGGACGGGAGGCCCGTGGCGACACCGCCACGGGCCTCCCGTCCGTCGCTGGGCCCCTTCGCGCCCCCTGGCGGGCATCGCGCCCCTGTGAGTCGGGGCGCGATGCCCGAACAGGGGCGCGACGCGCGGCGGCACCGCGTTCCGCACCGTGACCGTGGCTGAACCCGACCGGCGTACTGTCCGCTGCATGCCCGCACTCATCGACACGTTCACCCTGTCCAACGGTCTGCACATCCCGAAGATCGGTTTCGGCACCTGGCAGATCCCGTCCGGCTCCGACGCGTACGACGCCACGAAGACCGCCCTCGACCTCGGCTACCGCCACATCGACACCGCCCTGGCGTACGGGAACGAGGCGAGCGTCGGCGAGGCCGTCCGCGACAGCGGCATCCCCCGCGACGAACTCTTCATCACCACGAAGCTGCCGGCCGAGATCAAGACGGCCTCGGGCGCCCGTGACGCCTTCGAGGAGTCGAGCCGCAACCTCGACCTCGGACACGTCGACCTGTACCTGATCCACGCACCGTGGCCCTGGAGTGACATGGGCTCCGACCACCGCGACGGCAACGTCGAGGTGTGGAAGGTCTTCGAGGAGCTCTACGACGCCGGCCGCACCAAGAGCATCGGTGTCTCGAACTTCGCCGTCGCCGACCTCGAGGACCTGCTCGGCCGCACGGACGTCGTCCCGCACGCCAACCAGATCCGCTGGTTCATCGGCAACACCCAGGACGAGACGACCGCCTTCGACCGCGAGCACGACATCCTGACCGAGGGGTACTCCCCGCTCGCCACCGGAGGCCTGCTCGAGAACGAGCAGATCGCCGAGATCGCGGCGAAGTACGACAAGACCGTCGCCCAGGTCGCGATCCGCTACCTGCTCGAGAAGGACGTCCTGCCCCTGCCGAAGTCCACGACCCCGTCGCGCATCGCCGAGAACGCCGACGTCGACTTCGTGCTCGCCGCCGAGGACGTGGCCGCGCTCGACGCGCTCGAGGACACCGCGAGCTGACGCGACCCCACCCCGGACTGGAGGCGCGGTGCCAGCTGGCACCGCGCCTCCGGTCGGTACACGGCCGAGTCACGGGCGAGGCTCAGCCACAGTGCGGACGCACCGTGATCTCGGCTACGAAGTTCCGGTCCTCTTGCTCGAGGTTGTCGCCGGGGGCGTCCGTGACCGTCACGGCAATGCCGTTGTCGAGAAGGATGTCGGCGCGGGTTCCTTGGCCTTCGTCGCCTGGGGTGGCGTGTAGCGTTTGGCGCCCCTTCACCGGGCATTTTTGCGGGACAGGTATATGGGAATACCCCTGGTCAGGCGGCAGTAGGCAACGGAAGGCGTCGAAGGTGACGATTGGGGTGTAGCGGTGAGGCACCGGCTACCGGGCAGCGGCGCTACCAAGCACCGAGGTTGCTACCTGTTGAGGTCGTGAGATGTACGGGGAGTGACTGGCGCTGAGCACTTCGTGGCTGCTGCATCGCATCGCCATCCGGAGTTGCAGCGCGGGGCTCATCGCGCGATCGTCGGAGCAGATGATGTAGCGGCTGAATGCACGCTTCCACGGGGCTGCTTCTACGACACCTCTTCCGTGCCCGGAGGCCTGCGGCACGAGTAGGTCCACCGCCCGCTGCGCCGCCTGCGGGTCACAGTCCGCGTAGAACAACTCGGCCGCCGCCTCGGCAGGGATGAACGTGCCGCCTTCCGGGTGCGGTCGCACGAAGGCGTTCACCGGTGCGTCGGCACCACCAAGCTGCGCACAGCTCTCCCCGACGTTGGGTGCGAAGGCTGCCATGAAGACGAACGAGGCAGCTCCCGCACACCGGCGGCGACCGCCCCGCCGTAACTGTGGGCGACCAAGACCGGCTTGCTCCGACGGGCGTCGACGACTTGTTGCACGGCACCGGTGTCTGCGGCGAGAGACCCACGGTGCAGACGAGGAACATGCACGATCGCGCCCCGCTCTTCGAGAGCTGCCTGGAGTGGCTGCATGTGCTGCGGCTGGTGGTACAAGCCGTGAACGAGGATCACTTCGGGGGCCGTCACGGCACTCAGCCAATCACCCTCAGCTCCGCCGTCCCGGTAGGCGATCCACTACCGAGTGGCGTCGATCAGCACCTGGTCGATCCACTCGTGATGATCGAGTTCGGTGAGCTCGGCGAGAGTCGCCCACCGGGTTTCGAGCACTTCGTCCTCGTCGAGGAGGAACGACGACGTATGCAGTGAGCAGAGGTACGCCACCGTCACGTACCCAACTTGGTCGCCGTTGGGGTAGACGTTCTCGAGGGCGGCGCCGCCGTAAGCCCCGATGATCCGGATGACGTCGCTGCCCACACCGAGTTCTTCTCGCACTTCCCGCAGCAGAGCCACGCGGGGGTCCTCGCCGGGCTCGATGCCGCCCCCTATCAGGCTCCATCGTCCGGAGTCGCGCTGCCGCGCCAGGAGGAACCGATCGTCGTCTCGGATGACCGCGGTCACGCCCGGAAGGAGTAGGTAGCTGCTCCCAATCCGCTCGCGCAGCAATCGAACGTACTGAGAGGCCGGCATGCTCCGAAGCTACCGTGCGCCGTTCCCGCAGAGGGATCGGCTACCGAGACGCGATTACGACACAGAGCGAAGCGAGAAGGACGACACAGAGCGAAGCTGCTCACAGGCAACGAGTTTTGGACAGGCATAGAGGCGGCGTGTTGGCGCCGGTGCCGCACCTGCTCAGAAACGATCGTTTGCGGCGATGCGTCGGCGGCGCTGGGTAGCCTTCTGACATGAGCCGCCTTCGCTTCCCCCGGCGACCACTCCGCGCAGCAAGCGACCAGACCACCCCGAATCCGGATCACGCCTGGAAACTGCTGACTCTAGTCAATGAGTGGATTCGCCACTCGGATACCAAAGCAGCAGTCACTCTCGCTTTCACCGGTGCCATGGCTACCCTACTATTCAATCTAGTTCGCGTTATTGAACAGCGCTCCACCTTCATTGACGTCATCGTGGTCGTGGCGTGTGCACTACTAATCATAACCGCGGCACTCTGTGGTTTGACTCTGGCACCGCGAATCAATGACAAAGACGCAGATCCTGAGAGTATCAACCGGCTTTTCTATGCCAGCATCGCAGACAACTATTCGGGAAAGCGACCGGAGTACGCGAACGTACTGCATACACTGACCGCAAGTCCGTCAGAACTCGTCAAAGATCTAGCAGACCAGGTCCACGCCAATGCTCGCATCGCAACCAGCAAAGCGCGCGTTGTCAAATGGGCCATACGCTTCGGCTTCGGGGCAGGGCTCATGATTGGCCTAGTGGCCATAACAATCGGCACCGTCGCCGGATAGGAGTAAACATGGATGGCAACTACAAGCCCTATGACCATAAGGCCAGTTCCGCACGTATGGAAGAGATCCTCGACAAGCCGGTCGGCACTTTCGAGGAGAAGGATTCACTGCCGGACCGGGATCAACTCACTTTCACGAACGGGTTCTACAGCCTGTGCACTGCGGTGTTCATCGACATTCGAGACTCGTCCGGCCTCACCGACAAGCACAAGCGACCCCAGCTAGCGAAGATCTACCGCTCCTTCATCTCGGAGATGGTTGCGGTCCTCAATTCCGCGTCTTTCGTTCGAGAGGTTAACATCGTTGGGGATTGCGTCTGGGCTGTCTACAACACGCGGTGGACCTCAAATATAGAAGAAGTGTTCTCGATCGTTGCGCAGGCGAACTCGGTAAAGGACCTGCTCAACCACCACCTCACAGCGAGGGGGATTGATCCTCTGGCCATCGGAATCGGCGTCGATTATGGACGCGCACTTATGATCAAGGCTGGCTACAACGGCAGCGCGATCAATGACGTGGTGTACATGGGCGATGTTGTCAACAGTGCAGCTCACCTCGCTCATGAGGCCGGCCGAGGTTGGCGGAAGCCGGTATACCTGAGCACTGTTTTCTGGGCCAACCTTGGGGAGGATGATCAGAAGCTTTGCTACCGCGATTCCGTAAGCGGCAGCACTGTGTACACGGCCAACGTGGTCAACATCGCGATGAACAGCTACATCAACGACCTCTAAAAGCAGAGGCTCAGGGGGTAAGGGGCGAATGCGCGAAGGCCAGCTGCCGGGGGCTGTGCTCAACTGGGTGGTCCTCGCTGTGGTGCTCGCGCTGACGTGGGTCCCGTCACTGCGGGCCCGGCGCGCAAGATCCCGCGGACAGGTAAGCGCCCCCGGTCGGGAGAGAGTCGACCGGGGGCGCTAGCCAGTGGGGTGGTCACGCTCGCGTGACAAGGACCTCCGAGCTCAGGTGCACGAGGCCGAGCGCCACTGCTGACGTTCGCTCGGAGTCGCTAGTGGTGTTGCTTCCAGCGGCGCCAGCGGCGCGCGACGATCGCGAGGCCGAGCCCATTGATGAGTCCGATCGCGCGGCGGAGAGTCACCCTGGCAGCGGCAGCTTCTGGGGTGGTCTCGGTCATCCTCTACCGGACGCGCTTTCGACCCCTTGGTGATCCCGGCCGCACATCGAGTACTACCGGCGAGAGAGAGGTTGACTGCCTCGTGCCGGTTGCGGTCACCAGCTAACGCGCGACCGCACGCGACGGAACTGCGTCCGACAGCCGATCGACTACCTGACATGACACGGTCGCGTCGAGGCAGTCGATAGGCTTCGGGGATGCTCACTGCAGGGGATTGATCGGGAGCCGTGCTCGTCTCTGAGCGCGAGGCCTTCTGATCCACTTTTTCAGCACGCCCCCAGGGCGTGCTCGTTCCCCTGGAGCCCCACGCTCATGTCCACTCGGACTGCGCGTCTTCGTGACGCGCTCGCAACACCACACGTCCTCCCGACCTTCTCCGCTGCACTGTTCGGCCGCGCGGCGTACGCCCTCGTCCTCCTCCCGCTGCTCTACGCCGTCTCCGACGCCAGCGGCTCGATCGCGCAGGCCGGCGTCGCAGTCGCCCTCTACGGCGCCGGAGCGAGTCTCCTGGCACCTGCCCGCGCATGGCTCATCGACCGGCACGGTGCCCGCCTGGTCCTCGGGATTCTCGTGCTCCTCTTCGGCGGGGCGGTCGCCGCGCTGGCGATCACGTCGCTGGCGGACGGTCCGAGCGCGCTGCTCATGATCCTCGCCGTTGCCGCGGGCGCGGTCGCTCCGCCGATCGGACCGACCATGCGCGTCGCCTGGGGAGCGCTCCTCCCGGAAGGGGACCTGCTGCGCAAGGGACTGAGCTTCGATGCCGTCGTCGAGGAACTGCTCTACCTCGTCGGTCCGGCCGTCGCCGGACTGGCGCTCGCGGTGATCGACCCGGGACTTGCCCTGTTCGTCCCGGCCGTACTCGTCGTCGTCGGCGGTCTCCTGTTCGTCGCGACTCCAACTGTCGGATCGATGGGCGGGCGCCCTCGTGGCGAGACCGCCGAACGCCGTCGTTCCCTGCTCGCAGAACGTCGGTTCGTCGCCGTCTTGCTACCAGCCCTCGTCGCGGGCAGCATCTCCGGCAGCCTCACCGTCGCCGTGCCGGCGGTCCTGGTCGACCACGGGGGCGCCGCCGCGGCCGGCGTAGCGCTCGGACTCTTCGCGGGCGGCAGCGCAGTCGGTGGACTGGTCTACGGCGCGGTGAAGGTGCCGGGTTCCCCGGCACGGCAACTCATCGCACTCGCGCTCGGGCTGCTGACCCTCTCGTCACTCATCGCGGTGGTCACCGGGGCCGTGGCGGTCAGCGTCGTGGTCGCGGCCGCCGGCGTCTTCTTCTCCCCCGTCATGATCGTGGCGTACATCGCCGCGCACACTGCCGGTGGTGAGCACCGTCAGAACGCAGCGACCACCTGGGTCAACACGAGCCACAACGTCGGTGGCGCGATCGGCAGCGCGCTGGCGGGGGTCCTCATCGCGGCCGCGGGCACGCCCTTCGCCGTCGCGGTGATGGCGACAGTCGCACTCCTGCTGCTCGCTGTCTCCGGAGTGCTCGCCCAACGACGATGATCGTTCCGGCGGCATAGCCGCATCCCCGTCTCGTTAGCCGATCGGCTATCGGGCACCGAGACCAGCGCTCCTGTGTCCGTCGACGACGCCATCCACCTCGCAGTCGACCCTGTCTCGAAACCGATCTGGAGTGAACGGCATCAGGTCCTCAGGAGCGTGTGGCGGCGAGTTCGGTTCACGACGGTCACCTGATCGACAGATTGATCGCGACGACACCGAGCACGAAGACCAGGACGATGACCACGAGGCCGATCGTGGGTATCAGCACCTGTCGCCGCACCGTGGGAGCACCAGACGCCCCGATGACCCAGGTCGTGATCGCGACGACGAGTGCGAGGAGCGGCACGAGGAACTGCGCGGTTTCCCCGACGGCGTACGAACACTGCAACGTCACGTCGGAAGCGCAGGGCGTGTACTGCTCCAGTTGCGCGGCGACCATCCCCGGTAGCGAGCCGATCGCCACGAAGACCTCGAGGAAGACGAGGAAACAGAACGCGAGTCCGAGCAGCCACCAACCACGTGGACGGCGCTGGACTTCGTCGATGGATGACCGCTTCATGTGAGGCTGACCGTACCGCAGGGGTGACACGGAGCACGGACTCGTAGGGTCGAGTCGTACCGACCGCACACCCGAGTGGGTCCGTGCCCCACAGCGGACCTGACGACGGGAACAGATCGTCCCTGTTGCCGGTTGCACCACACGGTGTCGCAGCCAGTGACACGAGAGCCCAGGAGGCCACCATGACCACCACCGAGACCGCCATCCTCGCCGGCGGATGCTTCTGGGGAGCGCAGCAGCTCCTCCGTCGTCGCCCCGGCATCGTCAGCACCCGCGTCGGCTACTCCGGCGGCGAGGTGCCGAACGCGACGTACCGCAACCACGGCGACCACGCCGAGTCGGTCGAGATCGTCTTCGACCCGTCCCAGATCTCGTACCGGGACCTGCTGGAGTTCTTCTTCCAGATCCACGACCCGTCGACGAAGGACCGCCAGGGCAACGACATCGGTCGCAGCTACCGTTCGGCGATCTTCTTCACCTCGGACGAGCAGAAGCAGGTCGCGCTCGACACCATCGCGGACGTCGACGCGTCGGGCATCTGGCCCGGCAAGGTCGTCACCGAGGTCACTGCGGCCGGCCCGTTCTGGGAGGCCGAGGACGAGCACCAGGACTACCTCGAGAAGAACCCGCACGGCTACACCTGCCACTTCGTGCGTCCGGGCTGGAAGCTCCCGCACCGCGACGAGGCGGCCGCGGCCGTCTGACCTGACGACCGCCGCGGATCAGCGTGATCCGCCGAGCAGTTCCAACCAGTCCCCGGGAAGGCGATCCGCCGGCCCGGGGACTGCCTGCGTCACGGGGTGGCTGGTGGGTGCTGCGAGCTCGAGCCCCTCGGAGCGGGTGTCGTCGCGGTAGTCCCACGCCCAGGTCTCGCCGGGCTCGTAGCTCTGGATGACCGCGTGCCCGGTCTCCTCCCAGTGCCGCGTCGCGTGCGTGTTGAGCGAGTCGTCGCAGCAGCCGACGTGGCCGCACGCCGCGCAGCGGCGCAGGTGCACCCACCACGAACCGGTCGCGTCGCACTCGACGCACCCGTCTCCGCTCGGTGCGATCTCGGGGTGGATCATCTCGGCCTGGTCCGTCATGGCCCCATCATGCCTGTGAAGGGCCACATGCGGTCGGGAGGCACGGGGCGGGCCCGCACCGCGCCTCCAGGCCGTCATCGGGTCGCGTCCAGGGCGAGGCGTGGGGCGGTCGTGCGGGTGGCCGGGCCAGGATGGCCCTTGGGCCGACAGCCGATCGGCTCGCAGAGGGAGGACACCGTGGACACAGCGCCGTACTCGCAGCCGTTGCGGGAGTACATCGAACAGCTGCGGACCGAGGGGTACAGCGTCGCGGACGGTCAGACGGCCGACCCGGAGCTGATCGACCCGCACGGCAACCCGGTGCTCACCTGGCAGGACGACTACCCGTACTCGGAGCGCCTGCCGCGGGACGAGTACGAGTACCAGAAGTACCTGCTGCAGATCGAGCTGCTGAAGTGCCAGTACTGGCTCGAGGACACCGGCCAGAAGGTCGTGGTGCTCTTCGAGGGTCGTGACGCCGCGGGCAAGGGCGGCACGATCAAGCGGTTCACGGAGCACCTCAACCCCCGGACCTCGCGGGTCGTCGCGCTGAGCAAGCCGACCGAGCGCGAGCGCGGTGAGTGGTACTTCCAGCGGTACGTGCAGCACCTGCCGGCCGCCGGCGAGATGGTCCTGTTCGACCGCTCCTGGTACAACCGTGCCGGCGTCGAACGGGTGATGGGATTCTGCAGCGACGACGAGTACGAGTCGTTCATGACCCAGGTGCCGCAGTTCGAGCGGATGCTCGTCGACTCCGGCATCCACCTGACGAAGTTCTGGTTCTCGGTGACCCGGCGCGAGCAGCGGACCCGGTTCGCGATGCGCCAGCTCGACCCGGTGCGACGGTGGAAGCTGTCCGACATCGACCTGCTGTCGCTCGACCGGTGGGAGGACTACACCGAGGCGAAGACGGCGATGTTCACCAGGACGAGCAAGCGCTACGCGCCGTGGACGATCGTGCGGTCGAACGACAAGAAGCGCGCGCGGCTCAACGCCATGCGGTACTTCCTGACGCAGTTCGACTACCCGGACAAGGCCGCCGACGTCATCGGCAAGCCGGACCCGCTCATCGTCCGCCGCGGCAAGCGGGACGTCGACGTCGAGTGATTGCCCCGCTCACCCGTGATCCCTCGCCGGTGATCCCCCGCCGCTGATCCGCCCGCCGACTCGGAACGTTTACACGCCGAGGCCTGCCGTCACGCACTCGAAACAGACGGGCAACGGCGACGACACAGGGCCGCAAGACACTTGTCGCACTACCTGTCACCCGACAGGTACTCCGCGAAAGGTCTGCAGTCATGCGTTCTCCGCAAGCACCGCTCCACGCACCGCGCGCCACGTCCGACGTCGACACCCAGGGGCTCGCCCGCCTCGGCTACGAGCAGGAACTCCACCGCGGGGTCGGCTCGTTCTCCTCCTTCGCGGCGGGCTTCTCCTTCGTCTCGATCCTCACCACGGTCTTCCAGCTGTTCGGACTCGGCTTCGGGCTCGGCGGTGCTGCGTTCTTCTGGGCGTGGCCGCTCGTCTTCGGCGGCCAGCTGCTCGTCGCGCTGAACTTCGCGCAGCTCGCGGCCCGCTGGCCCATCTCCGGCGCGATCTTCCAGTGGTCGAGCCGTCTGGCCGGAGCCCGGTTCGGGTGGTTCACCGGCTGGACGATGATCATCGGCCAGATCCTCACCGTCGCGGTGGCCGCCATCGCCGTGCAGGCCGTGCTCCCCGCGATCTGGGACGGGTTCCAGGTCGTCGGCGGTCCGGGCGCCGACCCGTCCGTCGCGTCGCCGACCGGTGCCGCGAACGCGGTGGTCCTCGGGCTGGTGATGCTCGCCGTGACGACGATCGTGAACATCACGAGCGTCCGGCTGATGGCCCGCGTGACGAGCTTCGGCGTGCTCATCGAGATCATCGGCGTGGTCGTGCTCATCGGCGCCCTGTTCCTGCTGCCGCACCGCAGCGCATCGGTGGTGTTCACGACCACCGGGTCGACGAGCACCGAGCCGTACGTGTGGGCGTTCCTGGCGTCCTCGCTGATGGCCGCGTACGTGATGGTCGGCTTCGACTCGGCCGGTGAGCTCGCGGAGGAGACCCACAACCCGCGCCGGACCACCCCGAAGACGATCGTCCGGGCACTCACGGTCTCCGGCCTCGGCGGCGGGCTGCTCATCATCGGCGCCCTCGTCGCCGCCCCGAGCCTGACCGACGGCAAGCTCGCCACCCAGGGTCTCGCCTGGGTGATCACCTCGACCCTCGGCGACGTCTTCGGCCGGCTCCTGCTCTGCACCGTCGCCGTCGCCGTCTTCGCGTGCACCCTCGCCGTGCAGACCGCCGGAGCCCGGATGGTCTACTCGATGGCCCGCGAGAAGGCGCTGCCCTTCCACCGCACCCTCGCCCGGGTCTCGCCCCGCACCGGCACCCCGATCGCCGCGTCGATCGTCGTCGGGGTCGGCGCCGGGCTGGCCCTCGCCGTCAACATCGGGCAGTCCGCGATCTTCACCGCCCTGTCGAGCCTGTGCATCGCGATGCTCTACCTGGCCTACCTCGGCGTCACCGGGCCGCTGCTGGTCCAGCGGATCAAGCTCCGTCGCACGGGGCTGCCGACCGGGGTCGACGAGGACGGCAAGCCGCTGTTCACCCTCGGTCGCTGGGGCATCCCGCTGAACGCCCTGGCCGTGGCGTTCCAGATCGGCATGGCGATCAACCTCATCTGGCCCCGGCCGGAGATCTACGACCTGACCGGCACCTCGTGGTGGCTGCAGTACAGCGCCCTGCTCTTCATCGGCGGCGTGCTGCTCGTCGGCTGGGCGTGGTCGAGCTGGCGGCACCGCACGCACGGGCCGATCACCCTGGCCGAGGTCCCCACCACCGCGGCGGTGCCCGTCCCCGCAGCCGCGACTGCGGCGAGCCCGACCGCCGCCTCCGTCGAAGCCTGATCCGGAAGGAACCCCATGCGTGACCTCCACCAGACCGACAGCGTGCTCGCCTCCCGGTCCGACGCACGCGCCCAGGCCGGCTCGCAGTCCGAGTACATGCCGTACCTGCCGGCGTCGTCGTCACCGTTCGCCCCCGAGGGCGTCGACCCCGCAGAACTCGTCTGGGCCGAGACGGTGGCGCCGGGCGGGTACACGCACAAGGTGCTGGCCCGCGGGTCACGACTGCGGTTCGACGACCCGACGGGTCAGGCCTGCGCCAACGTCCTGGTGTTCAACGCGCTCGAACCGTGGGAGCGGCTCAACGTCGCCGACACCCAGAAGATCCCGTGGCAGGCGTACCTGGGCCAGGGTTCGCCCCTGATGAGCGGGGACGGTCGGGCACTGGCGACCGTGCTCGAGGACACCTCGGGGCACCACGACGCGTTCTGCGGCACCTCGACCGACGCCTGGAACGAGCGGAAGTACGGCGACGCGGCACCCGAGGGGCGCACCCCGAGCGGTCGGTCGCTGTTCGCGAAGGCCGCAGCCAAGCACGGGCTCACCAAGCGGGACCTGCCGCCGAGCATCTCGTTCTTCCAGGGTGTGCGGATCGACGCCGAGGGGGCGATGACCTTCACCGGTTCGGCCGGCGCGGGCACCCACGTCACGCTCGTCGCCGAGCTGCCGCTGCTCGTGCTGGTCGCGAACGTCGCGCACCCGATCGACCCGCGCCCGGACTACCTGGTCGGACCACTGCGGGTGCACGCCTGGCGAGGGGCCCCGACGACCGCGGCCGACGAGCGGTTCACCGCGACGCCGGAGCTCACCCGCGCCTACCTGAACTCGATCGACCACGCGGAAGCCCGAGGCCTGTGATGACCGACACGACGACCCACACCCCCACCTCCACCGTCCCGGTCGGAGCCGTCCACGACCCGGACGTCGCCCTCGACTGGAGCGAGTCCCTGGTGCCGGGCACCGTGGTCCGCGACGACCGGGTCGCCCCGCTCGCACCGTGGTCCACCGTGGTCCGCGCCGGCGAGGTGCTCACCATCGTCGACGTCGGCGGCAACCAGAGCGCCGACTGCCTGCTCTACGACGCCCACGACCCCGACGAGCGGTACAGCGTGCCGGACACCCTCGCCGCACAGGGCAACGCGTACGTCAGGACCGGCACCGTCCTGATGTCGAACGAGGGCCGCCCGCTGATGACCGTCGTCGCGAACGAGATCGACCGGCAGGACACCATCGGCGGCGCGTGCTCGAAGGAGTCGAACACCCTGCGGTACGGGCACCACACCCAGTACCAGCACGGCTGCCGCGAGAACTTCCTGGCCGAGGCAGGCCGCCACGGACTCGGTGCCCGCGACATCGTGTCGAACCTCAACTGGTTCATGAACGTGCCGGTCGAGGCCGACGGCGCCCTCGGGATCGTCGACGGCATGAGCGCCCCCGGCAAGCGGGTCGCGATCCGTGCCGAGCGGGACGTGCTCGTCGTCGTCTCGAACTGCCCACAGATGAACAACCCCTGCAACGACTTCTCCTGCACACCGCTGCGCATGATCGTGGTCCAGCCGTGACCGCCGCGCCCGACCCCACCGGGACCGCCACCGTGAACCAGACCCCCCTCAGCACCGACACCGTCCTCGTCGCGAACCGCGGCGAGATCGCCCGCCGCATCATCCGGTCCGCCAAGGCGCTCGGCATGCGCACCGTCGCCGTCTACTCGGACGCCGATCGCGCGGCACCCCACGTGCGCGAGGCCGACACCGCAGTCCGGCTCGGTCCCGCACCCGCCCGCGACTCGTACCTGCGCATCGACGCGGTGGTGCAGGCCGCGAAGGACACCGGCGCCGGACTCGTGCACCCCGGCTACGGGTTCCTGTCCGAGAACACCGACTTCGCCCGGGCCTGCGAGGACGCCGGCATCCGGTTCGTCGGGCCGACCGCCGACCAGATCGTCCGGTTCGGCGCGAAGCACACCGCCCGCGAGCTGGCCGCCGCAGCAGGGGTCCCGATGCTCGCCGGCACCGGACTGCTCGCCAGCGTCGACGACGCCGTGGCCGAGGCCGAGCGCATCGGGCTGCCCGTCATGCTCAAGGCCACCGGGGGCGGCGGCGGGATCGGCATGCAGGCGTGCTCGACCCTCGACGAGGTCCGCGAGGCCTACACGAGCGTCGTCCGTCTGGCGACCGCGAACTTCGGGTCGGCCGGCATCTTCCTCGAACGACTCGTCCGGCCGGCCCGGCACGTCGAGGTCCAGCTCTTCGGTGACGGCGAAGGCCGCGTCGCGGTGATCGGCGACCGCGACTGCTCCCTGCAGCGCCGCAACCAGAAGGTCATCGAGGAGGCCCCGGCACCGGCACTCCCCGAGCACGTCCGCGCCGAGCTGCACGCGTCCGCCCGCCGCCTGGCCGAGAGCGTCGGGTACCGCAGTGCCGGCACCGTCGAGTTCGTCTACGACCCGGTGCGCGAAGAGGCGTCGTTCCTCGAGGTGAACACCCGCCTGCAGGTCGAGCACCCGGTCACCGAGGAAGTGTTCGGCGTCGACCTCGTCGAGCTCATGCTCCGCCTGGCCCGCGACGGTGCGGCCGGCATCGACCCCGACGTGTTCGACCGCACCTGGACCCCGAACGGCCACGCCGTCGAGGCCCGCGTCTACGCCGAGGACCCGGCGAAGAGCTCGCTGCCCTCGAGCGGCCTCGTCACCCAGGCCGTGTTCCCGAGCGCGACCACGGGATCCGGCGAGCGCACCGGCATCCGCGTCGACGGCTGGGTCGAGACCGGTTCCGAGGTGTCCGCGTTCTACGACCCGATGCTCGCCAAGGTGATCGCCACCGGGGAGACCCGCGACGACGCCCTCGACCTGCTGCGCGACGGGCTCGCGGCCACCCGCATCGACGGCATCGTCACGAACGCCGGGCTCCTCCGCGCGCTGACCGACGACCTCGAGCTCCGCACCGCCACGCACTCCACCTCGACGCTCGACGCGACCGAGGACCCGGACCCGCGCATCGACGTCGTCGCCCCAGGCACCATGACGATGATCCAGGACCTGCCGGGCCGGGTCGGGTACTGGCAGGTGGGCGTCCCGCCGAGCGGCCCGTTCGACGCGGCGTCCTTCGCCGAGGCGAACCGCGCCGTGGGCAACCCGGACGGTGCCCCCGCGCTCGAGGTCACCGCCACCGGCCCGACGCTCCGCTTCTCGGCCGCCGCCGTGGTCGCGCTCACGGGTGCGCCGGCGCCGGTCACCCTCGACGGCGAACCCGTGGCGCTGTGGGAGCCCGTCGAGGTCGGCGCCGGGCAGACCCTGGCGATCGGCACAGCACCCGGTCCGGGCCTCCGCACCTACCTGGCGGTCCGCGGCGGCTTCGACGTGCCGACCTACCTCGGCTCGACCGCGACCTTCACGCTCGGTGGCTTCGGCGGCCACGCCGGGCGGGCCCTGCTCGCCGGCGACGTCCTGCGCCCTGGATCCCCGGACTCGGACGCCCCGCACCCGGCGTTCCCGTCCGGGACCCGTCTGGGCCTGGTGGGCGGTCCGACCCCGGCCGACCGCCGCACCGCGCTCACCGACGCGTGGGAGATCGCCGTCACCGAGGGGCCGCACGCCGCACCGGACTTCTTCACCCGCGCCGACCTCGACGTCTTCTACGCCACCGACTACGCCGTGCACCACAACTCGGCACGCACCGGCATCCGGCTCATCGGGCCGCGGCCGGAGTGGGCGCGGACCGACGGCGGCGAGGCCGGTCTGCACCCGTCGAACATCCACGACACCCCGTACGCCGTCGGTGCGATCGACTTCACCGGGGACACCCCGATCATCCTCGGACCGGACGGGCCGTCGCTCGGCGGCTTCGTCTGCCCCGCCGTGGTCGCCAGCGGCGACCTGTGGAAGCTGGGCCAGCTCCGACCGGGTGACACCGTCCGGTTCGTCCCCGTCCGCGAAGCCGACGCCGCCGCGCTCGACGCGCACCGGGCCTCCAGGACGGTGCCGCGCACCGGGACCGACGGCGACGACGGCGTGATCGCCCGCCTGGAGGCGACCGACGTGCGACCGAGCGTCGCGTACCGACGCGACGGCGACGACAACGTGCTCGTCGAGTACGGCGACATGACCCTCGACATCGCGCTGCGGATGCGCGTGCACGCGCTCATGACGAAGCTGCAGGAGCACACGCCGAAGGGGATCCTCGACATCACGCCGGGCATCCGCTCGCTGCAGGTGCACACCGACGCGTCCGTGCTCAAGGCGCGGGACGTGGCGGGGCTGCTCCGCGAGCTCGAGGACGAGATCCCGCCGACCGACCAGCTCGTCGTGCCGTCGCGCACCGTGAAGCTGCCGCTGTCGTGGGACGACCCGGCCACCCGCCTGGCGATCGAGCGGTACATGAACGGCGTCCGGAACGACGCCCCGTGGACGCCGTGGAACATCGAGTTCATCCGTCGCATCAACGGGCTGGAGAGCGTCGACGACGTCTTCCGCACCGTGTTCGACGCGAGCTACCTGGTGCTCGGCCTGGGCGACGTGTACCTCGGCGCCCCGGTCGCGACCCCGCTCGACCCCCGGCACCGCCTGGTCACGACGAAGTACAACCCGGCCCGCACCTGGACCGCCGAGAACTCCGTCGGCATCGGCGGCGCGTACCTCTGCATCTACGGCATGGAGGGTCCGGGCGGCTACCAGTTCGTCGGCCGCACCGTGCAGATCTGGAACCGGTTCCGCCGGGGCGGGCTGTTCCAGGAGAACCCGTGGGCGCTGCGGTTCTTCGACCGGATCGAGTGGTACCCGGTCGGTGCCGACGAGCTGCTCGAGCTGCGCGCCGAGACGGACGCCGGACGGGGCTCGTTCGAGACCGTCGAGGGCGAGTTCTCGATCGCGTCGTACAACCGGTTCCTGGCCGACAACGCCGGGTCCATCGCGGACTTCCGGGCGCAGCAGGCACAGGCGTTCGGCGAGGAGAAGGAGCGGTGGCGGGCATCGGGCGAGTTCGACGTCCGGGACGAACCGGCCGCCGTGGTGGCCGACGCCGTGACCGTGCCGGAGGGGTCGACCGCCGTGTACGCCCCCTTCACCTCGACCGTGTGGCAGGTGGACGTCCGCCCGGGAGACCGTGTGGACGAGGGGCAGAAGCTGCTGGCCGTGGAGGCGATGAAGATGGAGTCGATGGTGCACGCACCCGTTCCGGGCCACGTGCTCGAGGTGTACATCAAGCCGGGCGACCAGGTCGCGCCGGGCCAGGTCCTCGCCGCGATCGGAGCGGCAGCGTGAGCGGGGCCGTCGCCGCCGCCGCCCGCGTCCGCGACGCCTTCGCCCGCATCGACGCCGTCGACCGCCCCGAGGTCTGGATCACCCTGCGCGACCGTGCCGACGTGCTGGCCGAGGCCGAAGCCGTCGACCCGACGCTGCCCCTGGCCGGCCTGCTGTTCGCCGTGAAGGACAACATCGACGTCGCCGGCCTGCCCACCACCGCAGCCGCCCGCTCCTACGCCCACGACCCCGCCGCCGACGCCACCGCCGTCGCCCGGCTCCGCGCCGCCGGCGCCGTCGTCGTCGGCAAGACGAACCTCGACCAGTTCGCCACCGGCCTGGTCGGCACCCGCTCGCCCTTCGGCGCGGTCCGGAACGCCTGGGACCCGACGCGGATATCCGGCGGCTCGTCGAGCGGCTCCGCCACGGCGGTCGCCCTGGGCATCGTCGACTTCGCGCTCGGCACCGACACCGCCGGGTCCGGCCGGGTGCCCGCCGCGCTCGGCAACCTGGTCGGGGTGAAGCCGACGAAGGGGCTCGTGCCGAACACCGGGGTCGTCCCCGCCTGCCGGTCGCAGGACTGCGTCACGGTGTTCGCCCGGTCGCTCGACCTGGCGCGCACGGCGGCGGAGCTGATGGCCGGTCCGGACGGCGTCGACCCGCTCGCGCGGCCCGACCTCGCCCTCGCCGACCTGCCGGCCGTCCCGCGCATCGCGGTGCCGCTGCCGTCGCAGCTCCAGGGGCTCGCACCCGGCTGGGCCGAGGCGTTCGCCGCGGCCGTCGACCGGTTCCGTGCGCTCGGACACCAGGTGGTCGAGGTCGACATCGCACCCCTGCTCGACGCCGCGTCGCTGCTCTACGACGGCGCGTTCGTCGCGGAGCGGTACGCGGCCGTCGGCGCCCACATCGAGGCCCACCGCGACGAGGTCGGTGCCGACCTCGACCCGTCGGTCGCCGCGATCGTGCTCGGTGGCGCACGACCGACCGCCGCGGAGCTCTTCGCCGACCAGGAACGACTCGACGCGTTCGGGGCAGCGGGTCGCGCAGCACTCGAGGGCACGACCGCCCTGCTCACCCCGACGACGACGTGGCACCCGACGCTCGAGCAGGTCGCGGCCGACCCGATCGGCGCGAACAGCCGGATGGGTCGGTACACGAACTTCGCGAACCTGCTCGACATGGCCTCGCTCGCCGTGCCCGCCGGCTTCGTCGACGGCCTGCCGTTCGGCGTCATGCTCACCGGCCCGGCGTTCAGCGACCGGCGCCTGGCGGCGTTGGCGTCCGCGTTCGCCGCCCCGACCGTCGACCTGCTGGTCGTCGGGGCACACCTGCGCGGTCAGCCGCTGAACGGGCAGCTGGTCGCGTCCGGCGGATCGTTCGTCCGGGAGGCCCGCACCGCGTCCGACTACCGGCTGTACGCCCTCGACACGGTGCCGCCCAAGCCCGGGTTGGTCCGCATGGGTCCGGTCCCGTCCGGCGCTGCTGCGCCTGGGTCGGGCTCGGGCTCGGGCTCGGGCTCGGGCTCGGGCTCGGGCTCGGGCTCGGGCATCGTCGGGGAGGTCTGGCGCCTGCCCGCCGCCGGCTTCGGCACCTTCGTCGCGGCCCTGCCGGCACCGATGGCGATCGGCACCGTGGCGCTCGACGACAGCACCGAGGTCACCGGGTTCCTGGTCGAGCCGTTCGCGGTCGAGGGCGCCGAGGACATCACCCCCCACGGCGGCTGGCGCGCGTACCGGGAGCAGTCGTGACGGACACCGGCTGTCAGGATGGGGGCATGACCCCCGACGACCGGCCCGTGCGCCCCGGCCGACCGCGGGTCGTGCCGAACGCCGACTCCGCGCTGAGCCCGCGCGACCAGATCCTCGACGCCGCCGCCGCGCTGTTCGTCGAGAACGGCATCAGCGCGACCTCGACCCGGGCGATCGCCGAACGGGTCGGCATCCGGCAGGCCTCGCTGTACTACCACTTCGCCGGCAAGGACGACATGCTCGTCGAGCTGCTCACGACCTCGGTGCGCCCGAGCCTCGAGCTGGTCCGCGGCCTCGAGCAGCTCGTGCCGGAGTCGGCCTCGGCAGCCGGTGCCCTCGCCGCGCTGGTCGTCGCCGACGTGGACACCCTCGCCCGCACGCCGCACAACATCGGCACGCTGTACCTGCTGCCCGAGGTGCAGGGCGAGCGCTACGACGGGTTCCGGGCCGAGCGCGTCGAACTGCAGGAGGCCTACGGGCGCCTCGGCTCGCGCGCTGCCACCCCGGACGTCGCCGCCGGCGTCTCGCCGTCGCGTCTCGGTGCGGTGCTCATCCAGATCACCGAGACCGTCATCCAGCTCCGCCGGTCCGGCCCCGTGCAGGACGCCGATCGCGACGCCCTCGTCGCGACCTGCCTGCGCGCCTGCGGCCTCGACACCGCCGCCGTGGCCGAGGCCCGGCGCGACGCCGAGTCCCTGCTGGCCGCCGTCGCGGTCTGACCCTCCCTCTCCCCTCTGCAAGGAGTCACCATGACCACGATCACCCCCGCCGCACACCGTCCGCTCGCCGACGCACTGCTCCCCCGCACCGCCGTCGTCAGCACCGCCCTGGTCCTCGGCGGCGCGCTGCTGACCGCCGGTGCCGCGCAGGTGTCCGTGCCGATCTGGCCCGTCCCGATCACCGGGCAGACCCTGGCCGTGCTGCTCGTCGGCAGTGCCCTCGGTGCCCGTCGCGGTGCCCTGTCGATGCTCGTCTACGCAGTGCTCGGCGTCGTCGGGCTGCCGGTCTTCGCGGACGGTTCGGCCGGGGTCGGCGTGCTCGTCGGCCCCTCCGGCGGGTACATCGTCGGCTTCGTCGCCGCCGCGGCCCTGGTCGGCTGGGTCGCCGAGCGCTTCGGCGACCGCCCGCTGCGGAACGCGCTGCTGTCCTTCGCCCTCGGCACCGTCGTCACCTTCGTCGCCGGGATGGCCTGGCTCGCGGTGGCACTCGGCCTCGACCTGCAGCAGACCCTGCAGTACGGGCTCTACCCGTTCGTCCTCGGTGGCGTGGTGAAGACCCTGATCGGCGCCGGCGTGATCTCGCTCGGGTGGACCGCAGCCCTGCGCTCGGCCACCCGCCGGTGAGCGCTCCGTCAGGACTCCGCCCCCGGCCGTAGGGGTTCCGTCAGGAGGCCTTCCGCGCCGTTCGATCGCGCGAGAGCGTGTGGTCGTGACACTGACTGCGATCATGCCGACGCTCCGCGCGTCGCTCCCCGATCCGATGGACCCGTTCCTCTGGCCGGCCCACACCGTCGCGACCACCGACGACCTGCTGGTCTCGGCGATCTCGATGGTCCGGCTCGCCGACCTCACCGGCACCCCGACGGTGCACACCGCCGAGCAGTCCCCGCCCCGGTACCGCCCGCGCGGCTGGGCACCCCGCGACGTGAGCGTCGCCGTCGCGTCGGTCACCCGCGTGCGGCGACCGCGCACCGGGGTGGTGCTCCTGGAACTGGACGCGGTCCTGCCGAACTGCGCCGTGCTCGACCAGGTGCGCCTGATCGGACGCCGGAGCACCGCTCCCCTCTCCCCGATGTACGTCGTCACCCGCTGTGACGGTCAGGCCGACGGTCCGTTCCACCGCCTCCCGGCTCCGTTGCCCGCCGACGTCCGCGAAGGCGACCTGGTCTGCTTCCCGTGCCTGGCGACCGTCCGGCACCGCGACGTCGTCGAGCCGGTCCGGGCGGAACTCGCGCCGGTGCGCACCGAACTCGCGCCGGCTGATCGATGACCGTCGCGCTGCCGGTCCGCACCCGGCTGCTCGACGGCACCCACCTGTGGGGCCGGTACACGATCCGACCCGTCGGGCGGACGCTGTGGAGCTCGCGGACCCTCGTCGTGTTCCCGCCCGGCACGACCACCGGCGAGCGCCTGCTGCTGCGTGCCTGGCACGTCTGGCCGGCCGTCGGGGCGGTCGTCGCCCTCGCCGCCCTGGTGCTCGCCGTCTCGGTCCCCGCCGTCGGCACGACGACCGCGCTGCTCCTCTACGGCGGCGGCTTCGCGGTCCTCGCCCGCGCCACCCGCTCGCTGCGACCGCGCGTGCGGTCCGTCACCGTGACGACGTTCCTGGGCGACGGCCGCCGCGAGGTCCACGGCGACGAACGCCTGCTCACCGGCTCCCTGGACGCGCTGTCGATCCTGGAGCAGGCGCTCCGGGCCGACCGCATCCGCCCCGTCGACTTCGAGCTGATCTGGGCCGACGTGTGGAACGCTCTGGAGTCCCCGGACCCGGACCACCGCGTGCAGCGGTCATCCTGAAGCCGGTTCCCGCGCCGCGCGTTTGTATGGGTCCGGGAAGGAGTACGCGATGAAGCACATCCACTACGACGCCACCACGATCCTGGTCGGTGACGACGTCGCCGACGCCGTGATCGAGTACGCCGCGGCCCTCGCAGGCGGGGACCGAGCGGACACCGTCGACGTGCCCGCCGTCGCCGACGACGGGACGATGACCACCACGAAGATCCTCATCGGACCCTCGAGCGAGATCGTCATCGAGGACGCGGAAGAGGACGAACTCGAGATGGACAACGGGGAGTTCGTCGGGCGGCTGCGCGCCGCCGCGAAGACCTTCGGGCACAGCGAGCCGATCCACGCGAACACGCGGTCGGACCTGGCGGACGCGGCGGAGGCTGCCGAGGAGTCCTGACGCCCGGGCGTCGCGCTTCCGCGACGAAACGGAGAGGGTCTCCTGTACTGTGGTGATTCCGGAGAGCCTCTCCGGTACTCGACGCCGCAGCCTGGAGGCCCGCCATGCCCGAGCAGACCGCTCCCGCCGGGCGCGCCCCGCGCGCTGACGCGCTGCGGAACCGGGACCACATCCTGCGGGTCGCGGAGCGGGCGTTCACCGAGCACGGCGTGACCGGCTCGCTCGACGCGATCGCCAAGCGGGCCGGTGTCGGCGCCGGCACCCTGTACCGGCACTTCCCCACGCGCGAGGCCCTGCTCGCCGAACTCCTCGCCGCGCGCGACGAGCACCTGGTGGCCCGTCGCGAGGCACTGCGCGACGACTCCGTGGACACCGGCGATGCCCTGCACGGCTGGCTCGACGCGGTCACCGAGTGGGCCGGAACGTTCGACGGACTGCCCGAACCGCTCCGTGCCGCCGCGTCGTCCGACTCGTCGCCGCTCGCCCTGACGTGCCAGGGGTTCATCACCACCACGGACGAGTTCCTCCGCGCCGCCCAGCGTTCCGGTCGTGCGCGTGCCGACGTCCGCGCGCGGGACCTGTTCCTCGCCGCCCTGGCGACCAGCTGGGTCCGGGGTGCCGCGATGGCCGACGACTCGTCGTCCGCCGCACTCTCCGCCCTGTCGCGGCGCGGCTGGGAAGCCCCGATCCTCCCTTGACGTCCACCTCCCTGAAAGGGCACCACATGAACCGCATCGGCATCATCGGCAGCGGCGCCATCGGCACCGCGATCGCACGCCTGGCCGTCGCCGCCGACCTCGACGTCCTGATCGCGAACTCGCGCGGCCCCGAGTCGCTGCAGGACCTCGTCGCCGAGCTCGGCCCGCGCGCCCAGGCCGGCACCGTGCGCCAGGCCGTCGAGTTCGGCGACGTGCCCGTCCTCGCGATCCCGCTCACCGCCTACCCGGCACTCGCCCCCGACCTCGACGCCTTCGCCGGGCGGACCGTGCTGTCGACGGGCAACTACTACCCCGGTCGCGACGGCCGGATCGAGCAGCTCGACAGCCTCGCGACGACCACGGCGGAGTACGAGCAGACGCTCCTGCCCGGCACGCGGATCGTCAAGGCGTTCAACAACATCGTCGCGCACCACATCCCGAACCTCGCCGGCTCCACGCCCCGCACCGCACTGCCGATCGCGGGCAACGACGAGCAGGCCAAGGCCGTGGTCGGCGAGCTCGTGCAGCTGCTCGGGTTCGACACCGTGGACGCCGGCACCCTGGCCGACTCGTGGCGCTTCGAGCCGGAGTCCGGGGCGTACACGGGGATCTACGCGGCGAGTGCCGAGGGATTCGCGGCGGACTACCTGGCGGATCGGGGAGCACCGTTGCCGGCCGAGCGGCTGCGGGACATACTGGCGGTGTCGCACCGGGCGGATGTGGCGAACCGGCAGTTCTGACGATCGCAACTCTTTGGGGGACCCTTGCGACGACGAGACCATCAGCTCCTCACTGCAGCAGCGGGCGTGGTCTGCATCGCAGTGGTCACCGGGGTGTCCGCATGTGCCACGCCTGGGGCTGCCTCCGGGCCGGAGCCCGATGCGTTGAGCGCAGTGCGAGCGGAGACCATCCTCGACGCGAACGCCGATCAGGCATGGCAGCTGGTCGCGTCACGCCATCCGGGGCTCGAGCGGCCGGTGGTCGACCGCGTCCGGACCGTCTCGCACGCCGACTGGGCCCCGACGCAGGAACGGTGCATGACCGCGGCGGGGTTCCCGCAGGCGAAGGCGATGCCCGATGCGAGCCTCACCTCCGGGCAGGTCCCGGACGCACGGTCCGAGGCGTTCGCGGTCGCTGAGTACACGTGCGGGGTCGAGTACCCCATGGCCGCGAAGTACCAGACTGCCTTCAACGAGTCCCAGCTGGAGTGGCTCTACCGCTACTCCACGGGCGAGCTCACGAAGTGCCTGCAGGACCACGGCATCGCGGTGGGGCGCGGCCCGAGCGAGCAGGAGTTCGTCGACAGCGACGGGGCGTGGTCGCCGTACCGGTCGGTCGATCTGCCGCAGTCCCAGTACTACGAGCTCGTCACCGCCTGCCCGGAGATCCCGGACTCGATCTACGGCTGAGCGGCTCGGAGGAACGCCCCCGAGACCCCGCTTGTCCGAGCTGCCCACCCAGGGAACCGAGGAGCGCGACGACGAAGCCGACGATCTGCAGCGGCGACAGCGCCTGGCCGAGGACAACCCACCCGAGCACCGCAGCGGTCAACGGACTGAGGACGCCCAACAACGCGATCCGGGCCGACGGCAGCGCCCGTGCGCCTCGGAACCAGAGGCTGTAGGCCAGGGCACCACCGACCAGCGTGAGCCAGGCGTACGCACTCGGAGACGACCTGACGCGCTCCGCTTCAGGCGGCGCCGTGGCCCCGGCCGTGGCCGGGCTTCGTCGCGTTGGCGTTGACGAGGTGCAGTTCGTTGCCGTGGCGCTCCACCACGGGCTTGTACCCGGCGGGCAGGCCGGCGACGCGGACCCGGCTGAAACTCGAGCCCTTCGCGATCCGGTCCGCCGTGATCAGGACCAGGTCGTTCGCCACGGCCGTGCCCTTGGCGACGCGCACCCGCAGCGTTCCACCGAACGACGCCGTGCCCTCGACGCGCAGGGCAGGACGGGGTCCGGAGACACTCAGCGACAGTGCGGCGTGCGAGCGCTGCGTCAGTTTGCCGCCGATGCGGATCACCCTCGTGCTGGCCTCGGCGAGCGTGCCGGAGACAGTGGTCACCGACCCCTTGCCCAGGGCAGCAGCGGAGTCCGCGATCAGCGTCCCACCGCGGACGACGGTGCCGCCGGTGTAGCGGTTCGAGCCGGCGAGGGCGAGGGTGCCGGTCCCCCGCTTGGTCAGTGACCCGTTCCCGCCGATGTCGTTGCGCCAGGTGTCGGCGGCGTCGAGTCCCTTCTCGGCGGCGTCCATCGAGACCGTCACCGCGCTGTCGAAGGCTCCGTAGCCGGACGCTGCCGAGAAGAGGTCGAGTCGCCCCCACCCTTCCGCGTCGTCCAGCAGGGGGTAGCCCGACGGCAGCGCGGTCGTCCGGAGCACCTCTCGGATCTGGGCGTCGCTGAGGTACGGCAGGCGGGTCCGCAGGAGCGCCTCGGCACCCTTCGGCACCGTGGCGGAGATCGTCTTCGTGCCGGTCCGCGTGAACCCGTACGTCAGACGCCCGCGGTAGTCCTTCTTGTCCGCTGCGTAATCCGCGTCCCGATCGACGGCGCTGGGGCCGGCAGCGGCGAGCACCTTCTCCGCCTGCTGGTGCGCCTGCTGCTCGAGCTGCGTGTTGGCCGGGTCGTTCAGGACGGCCGCCGCCAGCGCAGTCGCCAGGACTCGTCCCCCCATGACGTCGAGCGGTGAGTGCATCCCCGCGACGATCCGACTGTTGCCGATCTCCGAGCCGTTGGCGAGGAGCTCGGTGTACTTCTCCGGGTACGCGTACGCGAACGCCAGGGAGGCCAGGTAGCCGGCGTTGGTGTGTCCGCTGGGGAACCCGCCGTCGGTGGCGGGCGTCGGCGACTTCTCGGGGACGAGCTGCGGCAGCACCTTGACGTCCTGGCTCTGCCGGTACGGCCGCGCGTACTGGTAGTACTTCTTCGCGTTGCTGGCCGAGGAGTAGTCGCCCCGCAGCGTGTTCACCAGCTGGACGACCTCGCCGAGTTCCGAATCGGTGTCCGCCCACGAGCCCTTCGCGTTGCCCTGGTCGACGTACTGCTTCGTCGTGGCGTCCGCCGGGATCTCGTCGGGGATCGTGGTGCCGGCGTTCGTCGCGGTCCGCACCGCGTCGGACAGGTCACCGAAACCCGCGATGGCCGAGTAGCTCTGGTTCCGTCGGTCGATCAGGTACGCCTCGTGCCCCTGCGCATCCGTGCGGGTCTGCGTGGTCCGCGCTGCCTGCGCGATGTTCGAGTCCAGGATCCGCTGCGCTGCAGCACTGGTGGCGACCCCGTTGTCCCACGACGATCCCGGGCGCCACAGGGTGCCGAACTGCGACAGCACCCCGGTCGCGGCGTTCGTCTCCGGCGTCGTGGCGGCAGGGGTGTTCGTCTTGTAGGTGTCCACGAAGTACCCGTAGTCCCCTGGACGCGGCGCGGTTCGCGATGTCGCCGCGGACGCTCCCGCCGGAGCGATCAAGGACACGGCGCACGCCACCGCCAGGACCCCCAGCACCGTGCGGGCCCGACGTCTCGGAACAGCGATCAGGAACCGGCGCATGGCGTTCTCTCCACTCGGGGCGTGGTCACACGATTCGGTGACACAGAGCAGAAGCGTGGCGCAGGCCCGTGAACCGGAAGTGGCAGGTGCGTGAACCGCTGCCGTACTCGCTGCTGTTGCTCACCACGGACGCCTCCGGGTACGGCGACGATGGGTTCGCACTCGTGACCCCTCGACGCGTTGTACTCATGACGCTGGGGCTGCTGGTCATCATCATCGGCTTCGTGTCGATGGCCCACTCGGCCGGCAGGTTCGACCGTCTGGCGGCGGTTCTCGTCATCTTCGTCGGGTTTGCTCTGCTCCTGTTCACAACGGCGCGACCGGGTCAGGCGGCGCTCGCGCGCTCCTGGAGCAGGTACGAGAGGAAGTAGCCGCGCACCCGTCACTCCTGCCGGACCGTTGAACTGTCCGTTACCGGACGTGGAGCTCGAGGTAGTCAAGGGCCTGGCGCACCGTCTCTTCAAGCGGGCGGGTGCTGTCGATGACGAGTCGATCGTCCGTACGGGGCTCGTACTCGTCGGCGACGCGCTGTACCTCGTCCCACGTCGGCAAGGTGAACCCAGGCAGGTCATTCGCACGCTGCTCCACCCGGCGACGGTGCTCGTTGACGTCCGCACACACGACCTCGATCACGCGCAGCGAAACCCCAGCGGCTTCCGCTGTCGACGCCCATCCAGCGCGAGCGGGTTCCACACCACTCACCGCGTCGGCGATGACCACCTGTCCTCGCCGCAGATTCGGCACCGCGATGGCATGCATGACCGAGTAGGCGGCGATCCCGGACTGCTCGGGCGGAATCTGGTACTTCCACATCGCGCCCTCGATCGCATCAACGCGAAGCGTCAGTGAAGGTGTCAGCTCCGCGATCGCAGCAGACAGCGTCGACTTCCCTGCACCGGGAAGACCACAGACCTGAACCAGCATCGACAACTCCTTCGTTGGACGTGGCTCACTGTCTATCGGTCGTGGATGCGCAGCACCAGCAAGGTGGATACCTTCGTCGGCTTCCGATGACGTGTCCGAATGCCGCGCCGTGAAGCCCTCGGACGGGCGAGCTCTGCACCGTCGCAGCGGCTGACGCACGTCACGACGCGCGGGGCACGTTCGCGCGCACGTCGTCGGCCTGCGCCTCGTCGAGTACCCAGAATCCGGTGTGCTCCGGGTAACGCTCCCGCAGGTAGGCCCGCACGGCCCGCCCCGGACGAGACTCGTTCGTGTAGCCGAGCTCGGCTGCCAGCTCTCGCGGTGTGTACGTCGTCATCGGTTGCTCTCCCTCTCAGCCGCGCCCGCGCAGCCGCCGAAGCCAGCCGGAGCGCGTAGTGGTCTCGCTACTCGCCTGGGGTGGTGACTCCCCGCCGCCGGCACGGGCCGAGTCATGGGCGCCGGCGCGCCGATCGTGATGGTCAGCTCGCGCTCCGCAGGGTCCGGGATCGGCGTCATCGGCCAGTCCGACGGCTCGTAGTTGTCCGGAACGACGTACCCGCCGCAGTCGACGACCTCGCCGGCGGCGTTCACCGTGACGTGCTGCACGTACAGCGTCCCGTCGTCGAAGTCGTAGGGGCTGGGCCCGTCCGGTGCGTACGCCGTCTGCTCGCGAAGCCCCTTCGACCAGGAGAGCAGGCCGACGGCGCCTTCGTCCGACGACGCCCACCAGTGGGTCCCTCGCCACTCGACGTGGAGCTCGTCGCCGACGCGGACTGATCCGATGTGCTCGGTGACCGTCGAGTGGTACAGGCGCGACAGCATCGGCGTTCCTCGGCCGGCGTACACACCTGCCATGAGCCCCGCGACACCGAAGCGACGATCGCCGTTCTTGTGCCTCGAGCCGAGCTGCTGATGACCATCCGCGGCCGCCGGCGGTTCTGCCGTCTGCGCCATCACCCCTCCTCGTGCTCGCTGCTCAGGCTACGAGCCGATCAGGCCGAGAGCCACTGCGATGATCAGCCCGCCACCGACGAGCACCGCCGTGGCGCTCCCGATGATCACGGCGAGTCGTTGGTCCCTGTGCATCCCCATGCGTCGAGCCTAGGAGCCGCGGGCACTCGACCGACCACCGCCGGAGCGATCGACGTCGTCGATATCCGCAGACAGACGCAGCATCAGGTCACTTCAAAGGGTGGGACTCAAACCAACGCATAGTGCCACCTATCGCAAGTTCCGGAGCCCACGACCGCAACGGAGTCGGGTGTCACCTTCGTCGAGGAAGACGACGGCCACCGAGTAACGGCCCGGAAGTTGCGGTTGCTCACACCTTCCCGGGACAGAGCGAAAGAGCCCCAGATCCCCGTTGTGACGGGGATCTGGGGCTCTTCGCGTTGGCGGTACCGGTGGGATTTGAACCCACGGTGGAGTTGCCCCCACACATGTTTTCGAGACATGATCCTTCGGCCGCTCGGACACGGTACCGGGAAAAAGTTTACACGATCCGGGAGGCCCGTGATGACACCCCGGGCCGGGTCGCCCTCCACAGGGGGTCACCTGCAGGGCTCTCCCCACACCCACAGGTCCTCCTCGTCTCCGGCAAGACCGGCGGGCGTACCGTCCACGGCATGAGATCCCGCACGCTCATCGCACTCCTCACCTCCGTCGTCGGCAGCCTCGGCGTCGTCGGTGCCGCAGCCGTCGGTGCCCGCGCCGGCGTGAAGGGCCAACGGGCAGCGGCGCAACGGGTCGTCGACATGCTCCCGATCCACGCCGACTGGTGGCGCGAACGACAGCAGCACGAGGGGCAGCTGCTCTACGTGGCGATCGGTGACTCGGCAGCGCAGGGCGTCGGTGCGACGGCACCCGGCCGTGGCTACGTGGGGCTGCTCGCACGGCGCATCCGGCACCGTTCCCACATGTCGGTGCGGGTGGTGAACCTCAGCGTCTCCGGCTCGACCACGTGGGGCGCAAAACGTGACCAGCTGCCGAAGCTCCGGCACTACGCGCCCGACGTCTGCACGGTGTCGATCGGGGCGAACGACATCGCCGACTTCGACCCGGACAAGTTCGAGCGGAACATCCGGGCGATCTACGGCGCGGTCCCCTCGCACGCCGTGGTGGCCGAGCTGCCGTGCATGTTCGTACCGGACCGGGAGCGCAAGGTGGCGGTGGCGAACGAGATCGTGCACCGGGTGGCCGACGAGTTCGGGCTGACCGTGGCGCCGCTGCACACCATCACGAAGCGCGTCGGGGTCCGCCGCACCTTCTTCAACAGCTACGGCGACCTGTTCCACCCGAACGACCGCGGCTACGAGGTCTGGGCGAGCGCCTTCGAGCCGGCGGTCGACGCGCGGGTCGACACGGTGGCGGCGATCCGGCACTACCTGTCCGTGCGCGAGGCCGAGAACCTCGGTCGCGAAGCCGGGGCGGTCGCGAACGCCCGCGCCGAGCAGGACACCGACGGCGCCGAGGCACTCGACCACGCCTCGCGCCAGGGCCCGGGGCCGGTCGAGCGACTTCGCCACCGGATGACCGGGTCGATCGCGCTGCCCGATGACCGAGACCAGCCAGACGAGCCGGGCGGCCACGCCGGTGATGTCGGCCGTACGGCCTAGCCTCGACGACATGGCGCGCCCGCAGTCCCTCTACCGTTGCACCGAGTGCGGCTGGACCAGCATCAAGTGGGTCGGCCGGTGCGGTGAGTGCCAGACCTGGGGCACCGTCGAGGACAGCTCTGCGGCGTCGGCGAGCACCCGCGGCACGTCGGCGGTCGCCGTCACCGGTGCCCGGGCCGCGCGACCGATCACCGAAGCCCGCGGCACCTCCGTGCAGCGCTGGCAGACCGGCATCGGCGAGTTCGACCGCGTCCTCGGCGGCGGCGTGGTGCCGGGTGCCGCGGTCCTGCTGAGCGGCGAGCCCGGCGTCGGCAAGTCGACCCTGCTGCTCGAGGTCGCCTCCCGAGCCGCAGCCTCGGGCAAGCGCGTCCTCTACGTCAGCGCCGAAGAGTCCGTCGACCAGGTCCGGCTCCGTGCCGAACGCACCGGGGCGATGCACGACGACCTGTACCTGGCGAGCGAGGTCGACCTCGGCGTGATCATCGGCCAGATCGACCAGGTCCAGCCCGACCTGCTCATCGCCGACTCCGTGCAGACCATCTCGTCGAGCTCGATCGACGGCATCGCGGGTGGCACGTCCCAGGTGCGCGAGGTCGCCTCGACCCTGATCCGCATCGCGAAGGACCGCGCCCTGCCCGTCCTCATCGTCGGCCACGTCACGAAGGACGGCACGATCGCCGGCCCGCGGCTCCTGGAGCACCTGGTCGACGTCGTCTGCCACTTCGAGGGCGACCGGCAGACGGCACTGCGCTTCGTCCGGGCGCTCAAGAACCGCTTCGGCCCCACCGACGAGGTCGGGTGCTTCGACATGGGCGGCGACGGCATCCACGAGGTCCCCGACCCGAGCGGCCTCTTCATGTCGAAGAACGCCACGCCGGTGTCCGGCACCTGCGTCACCGTCGCACTCGAGGGGCGTCGCGCGCTGCCGGTCGAGGTGCAGGCCCTCATCGTCCCGAGCTCGGCGCCACAGCCACGCCGGGTCGTGAACGGTGTCGATGCCTCGCGCGTGGCGATGCTGCTCGCGGTGCTCGAACGCCGCGCCGGCCTCAAGCTGTCCGACGCCGACGTCTACGTGTCCACGGTGGGCGGCATGAAGCTCACGGAGCCCGGCGCCGACCTGGCGATCGCACTGGCCCTCGCGAGCGCCGCACGAGACCGTCCGTACCCGCACACGCTCGCGGCCGTCGGCGAGATCAGCCTCGCCGGCGAGATCCGTCCGGCCACGGGCACGAAGCAGCGCGTGAACGAGGCCACCCGCCTCGGGTTCACGACCGTGCTCGGCTCGGACTCCGGGCACCTGCGCGAAGCCCTGCGTGTGGCGTTCTCGATGACGCAGTCCCCGCGCGAACGCGAGCTCGACCGCGCGTTCTGAGCGGCTACGCGCGCAAAGCGGCCAGCAGGTCCGCCGGCGCGGCCTGCATGGTGTGCGGGCCGGCGATGTCGAAGAACACGCCCTCGAGCATGTCGAGGTGGGCAGCCAGGAACTCCTCGAGCCGCGGCCCGTCGTAGACCATGACCTGCCGGATCTTCTCGTCCGGCACCATCGCCGTGTAGGCGTCCGCCGACGAGAACAGCAGCAGGATGCGCTTGTCCGACCCCTCACGGCCGAACACCCGCACCTGCATGTCCTTCTTGCCGGTGACGAGTCGGGGGACGATCACGATGTCGTGGCGGAGCGCGAACGCCACCGCAGCGACGTCCTGCTTCGCGAGGGCTTCCTCGAGTTGTTCGCTCCGGAAGCGCTGTTCCTTGTCTGCCATCAGCTCAATTCCACCAGATTTTCGTCGTTCCGTGACGCACGGGTAGCCAGTCGGCCCAGAGCACGCTAGCCTGATGGAACCGCTTCGGCGGCGCTCAACGTCCGGGCGAGGTGGTTTGCCCCTCAACCCGGGCCCCAGGGTCACTGGCCGACAGGCCTGGCCCCGAACCCGTCCCGCCGGCACCTGCCCGCGTGGCGCATCACCCCCGTCGACGTACGTCGGGGTCTCCGTCGGTGCATCTGCACCTTGGCGGAAGCAAGAAAGCTAAGGAAACGCCATCATGGCATCTACCGGTACCGTCAAGTGGTTCAACAACGAAAAGGGCTTCGGCTTCATCGCCCCGGACGACGGCAGCGCTGACGTCTTCGCGCACTTCTCTGCGATTGCTGGCAACGGCTACAAGTCGCTCGAGGAGAACCAGAAGGTGGAGTTCGACATCACCGAGGGCCGCAAGGGCCCGCAGGCGGAGAACATCACCGTCCTCGGCTGATCACATCAGCTTGAACAGGCCCCGTCGTCTTCGGACGACGGGGCCTGTTGCTGTTCCCCGGGCCTCTGCTCGGCACAGCCCAGCCGGAACGGATCGGAACCGGGAACCGGGAACACACCCGCCGCCTACTGCAGGATGAACTGCACCGAGCTCTTCGACTCGAGGTTCCCGACGGCGACCTGCAGGTGGTAGCTCGCGCCTCCCGCGGTGACCGCCGGCCGTGACGAGTCGCACGTCGACGTGGACGAGCGGGTGCGGTCCCAGGCGATCGCCGGGGTCGTGAGCGTCTGACCGGACTTGATCGTGACGTCCTGGTTCGTGCCGCCGGTCTGGCAGTCCTTCGACGACCAGTACTGCTCCTGGCCGGAGCTGATCGTCAGCACCTGCTGCGCCGATCCGAGGTCCAGGTGGCAGGAGTTCGTGCCGGAGTTCTTGATCGACATCGCGATCTTCGGGTCCTCGGTGGGGCCGTAGGCCGACTTGTCGAGCACCGGGGTCAGGACGATCTGGTCCTTCGTGCAGGTCGACCCGTCGGCAGCAGCGGGCTTCGACGCAGAAGCCGAGGCAGATGCCGACGGCTTCGGCGCAGCAGACCGCGAGGACCCGGAACCGGCCGCAGACCCGTCCGACGATGCGCCGGCAGCAGACCCGGCACCAGCAGAGGCCGACGCACTCGGCGCCGCCGAGGTGGCCCCGCTCCCCCGCCCGACGACGATGAGCACGACGACCAGGACGACGACCAGCAGCGCCCCGAGCACGAGCGCCCGGCGGCGCCAGTAGACGACCGGCTTCTCGGGCCCGACGGGGTGACGCAACGACGACATGCGCACAGGGTAGACAACGGCGCGGGCCGCACACGGCCACCCCGCCGGGCGGCACGGGAAAGCGTCAGAGGTTCTTCAGCATGCGGGTGTTGCCGAGGGTGTTCGGCTTGACCCGGGCGAGGTCGAGGAACTCCGCGACCCCTTCGTCCGACGAGCGGACCAGTTCGGCGTAGACGTCCGGTGAGACGACGCTCTCGCCGATCTCCAGGTACCCGTGCTTCGCGAAGAAGTCGACCTCGAAGGTCAGGCAGAAGATCCGAGCGACGCCGAGTTCACGGGCATCGTGCTCGAGCGCTTCGAGCATCCGGTGCCCGACGCGCTTGTGGATCCACTGCTCGTCGAGGGCGAGCGTGCGCACCTCGGCGATGTCGTCCCAGAACACGGCGAGTGCGCCGCACCCGATCGGGGTGCCGTCGGGCCCTTCGGCGATCCGGAACTGCTGGATCGAGCCGTACAGGGCGACGTTCTCCTTGCCGAGCAGGATGCGCCGGTCGACGTAGGGGGCGATGAGCCGCTGGATGTGCGGGACGTCCGAGGCGAGCGCCGGACGCACGAGGATCCCGTGGTCGTCGCGCTCGTGGAACGCGTGCTTGCCGTGCTCTGTCATCCGCCCCACACTACTGCGCAGCGACGGACGGACCCGCATCCGCCGAAGCCGCAGGGGGACAGCGCTGCTGAGTGCCGCCCAGGTCGATCGGCCTACCGTCCGGTGCATGCCTCAGATCATCGAAACCGTCGACGTCAACGTCCCCGTCCGCCAGGCCTACGACCAGTGGACCCGTTTCGAGGAGTTCCCGCACTTCCTCGACGAGGTCGAGAAGATCGTCCAGGTGGACGACAAGACCACCGACTGGACCGTGAAGATCGCCGGCCAGGAGCGCGAGTTCCGGGCCCTCATCACGGAGCAGCACCCCGACGAGCGTGTCGCCTGGACCGTGAAGGACGGCGAGACCGACCACGCCGGTGTCGTCACCTTCCACAAGCTCTCCGACGCCGAGACGCGTGTCACCGTGCAGATCGACTGGGAGCCCTCCGGCATCCTCGAGAAGCTCGGCTCGGTCGTGGGCGTCGGCGGCCACGCCGTCAAGAAGGACCTGCAGAACTACAAGGAGCGCGTCGAGAACGCACCGACCCAGCCGGGCTGGCGCGGCGACGTGCAGGCGTAGTCCGCACCACACGACGGACGGGAGGCGCGGTGCCAGCTGGCACCGCGCCTCCCGTTCGTTCGTCCCCCGTTCGGCATCCCCCCATCGAAATGCCGACCTGACGAGCGAGCGCGAGCCTGGCAGAGTGGTGACACCGGCCGACGCGCTGGATCAGTTTTATCATGTCTGAGACAGATGTGAGAGTGGGGACACGTGATCGAGTACAACGACGACGACGCACACCGTCGGGAACTGTCGCGCAAACTGCAGCTCCTGATGGACGTCGTCGAGGCCAACTCGGGCCAGCGACCCCCGTACAAGGAGATCGCCGCCGAGATCGAGGCGCAGGGTGCGTCGATGAGTCGACCGCGCTGGGGCTACATGCTCGGCGGCAACGGTCCGGCCGTCCGAGACCAGCGACTCCTGGCCGCCCTGGCGACCTACTTCGGTGTCCCGGCGGAGTACCTGACCGACGCGGCCGGCAACACGGACGTGCCGGAGCGGGTGCAGGCGCAGCTGGAGCTCGTGCTCGAACTCCGCAAGCGCGAGGTCGTCGCGTTCGCCACCCGGCGTCTGGGCGAGTTCGCCTCGGCGGACGAGATCCGCGACTTCACCGACCACCTGCGTCGCCTGGACGAATCGGGCGGCACCCCGTGAGCGGGTACCGCGACCGCTTCGACGCCCTGCGTCGGCAGACCGAGGCCCGTCGCCGTGTGCAGCGCCTCGGGCTCCCCCGTCGGTTGTCCCTGCCGGAGCTGACCGCCCGTGCCGAGGCGGCGCTCGGCAAGCCGATCCACGTGCGCACCACGGAGCTGCCGGGCGACCTGTCCGCGCGGCTCATCCAGCGCACCGACCACGCCCTGCTCGAGACCCGTCCCGGGCTGTCCGAGCGCTCGCGGGTGGCGTGCGTGCTGCACGAGCTCGCCCACGTGTTCATGGACGACACCGGCTGCGACCACCAGGCGTACACGGGGCTGCTCAGCGGCCGGACGGCGTTCACCCGCTCGCTGGACACTCCGCACGAACAGGCCGTCGAGCTCGTCGCCGACCAGCTCGCGCTGCGGATCGGGCTGCTCGACCCCGAGGGCCAGCCCGGGATCTTCCGGTGACGCGGTGACGCTGCACGTCTGGGGGTCGATCCCGGTCTGGCTGATCCTGGCGGTCCTGGTCGCCCGGCTGCTCCTGGTGCGCACCCAGTCGGCCAGCGTCACCTGGCTGATGGTCTGCTGCAGCTGCGTCGCCGTCGGACTCACGATCAACCAGCCCGACGTCACGACGTTCCTCGCCGGTGTGACGCACGTGCCGAACATCGCCGACCTGATCGGCCGCTGCCTGATGGTGTGCGGCATGTTCGCCCTCGCGCAGTCGGTCGAGGCCGCCGCACGCTCCGCCAAGCTCCTGCGCGCCAGCCGCATCATCGGCTGCGTGCTCGTGCTCGTCGCCCTGGTCGTGCTGTTCAGCTTGATCGACGCACCGACGCCCACGGCGCAGTTCATGGTGGCCTACGGCGACCAGCTGCCGACCGCGCTCTACTCGGCGGTGGAGATGACCTACATCGCCATCGTGATCGCCCGGTCGGCCGTCGCCGTGCTGCGTGGGTTCCGGAGCGGCGACGGGCTCGGCCGCCTGTACTGGCTCTTCGTCGTCGGTGCCGCCGGCCTCGTGCTGCTCGCCGGCATCGCGATCGCCCTCGACGCCGTGCACGTCGCCGGCGCGGACGGCGCGGTCGGGGTCCTGTCGAAGCTCTACACCCCGGTGTTCCTCGGCTCGATGGTCCTGCTCGCCGTCGGCGCGGCCGGCGGCGTCCTGCCCGACGCCGCGCGGGAGTTCCGCGACTGGCGGGCCGCCCGACGCCGGTTCCGCGTGCTCGAACCGGAACTCCGGCGGCTCGAGACGGCATCGGGCAACACCGGGCTCTACTTCACGATCGTGTGGCAGCGTCGCCAGTGGCGGAGTCGGCAGCACCGACTGTCCGTCGAGATCGAAGACCGCGCGCGCGAGGCCGGGCAGGACGTCCCGGCCGCTGCGACGCTCACCACGGCACGACTCAGGGAGATCACATGACCGGCGCACGCATCACGGCACTCGGTACCGCGGCAGGAGCGGTCGGCACGCTCGGACTCGGTGCCTTCGTCGCACGGCGGCTGCTGTTCCCGACGCCGTACACGGCGACCGCCACGGTCCGCAGCGCCACGGACACCGAGGTCGAGCTGACCGCCACCCGCGACACCCGCCTGCCGGGCACCTACGACCTGCAGCGCGACGACACCCGGGTGCAGGTCGGCGCGATCACCACCGCGAGCACGGAGACCGGGGCCGGCAGCGACGGCGACACCGTCCGCCGCAGCGTCACCGTCCCCGTGGCGACCGGTGCGTGGGGCTGGGACGCCCTGCGGTACGACGGACCGGACGACGTGCCCGGTACCGAGCCCGAGGCCGCCACGACCCACGTGGTCCACGTGCACGGCCAGTCCCTCGGCCCGCGCCAGGTCCTGCGCGGTGTCGGGGTCTGGCGTTCGCTCGGCGCCTCGTCCGAGGTCGTCGACACCACCGCCCTGCCGCTCCGCTCCCTCGACGCCGGGGCAGCGGACCGCATCGTCGCCGCCGTCCGCGCCGCCCGGGCCCGTGGTGCTCAGCGCGTCGTGCTGCAGGGCTGGTCCGCCGGCGCGCTCGCCTGCTCCGTCGCCGCCGCACGCGTCGACGTCGACGGACTCGTGGCCGTCTCGCCCCTGCTCGACGTCGCCTCGGCACTCCGCGGAGCCGTCCGGGGCGCGCACCTGCCCGCGTTCGTCGGCACCGTCGCCGCCCGCATCGCGACCACGAACGTGCTGTCGCGGCTCGCCGCGGCCCCGACTCCCGTCACGACGACCACCTGGCAGGACTCGTCGACACCGACGCTGCTGATCCACTCCGAGGCCGACGCCCTGGTCGCGGCCGACGACGTCGCCGCGCGGCAGGGCGCCACCACGGTCACGTTCCGCACGGCACCGCACACGCTCGAGTGGAACGAGGACCCGGAGCGCTGGGAGCGCGCCGTCCGCGACTTCGCCGCACAGCTGCCCGACGCCGCCTGACGCCACGGGCGCCCGCCCGCACGGACGACCGACACCGTCCCCGAACGTGCAACGGCCCCGGTCTGCGAACAGACCGGGGCCGGCTGCGTCTCGATCCGTTGGGGGGAACCGATCGAGCGCGACGCGCGAGGAGTTGGGGGGAACGTCTCGCGCGTTGTCATCACAGTACCCCCGGACGGGGGTCCGTGGCCGCAAGGACGCGCAGATCGGCGATGCGGGATCCGAACGCGACCCGAGAACGGACAGGAGGCCCAGTGCCAGCTGGCACCGAGCCTCCTGTCCGTGGGGTGTCAGGTCCTAGGACTCGATCTCGCCCTGGGGCGTGTCGGTCGCGGCCTCGACCGCGGCTGCACCGGCGAGGACCTCTTCGCGGCCCGGCTGACGCCCGGTCTCGAAGTGGAACGCACCGTCGACGAAGTCGACCTTCACGTGGTCGCCGGCGTTGAGCTCACCCTGCAGGATGTGCTCGGACAGCTGGTCCTCGACCTCGTGCTGCATCGCGCGACGCAGGGGCCGAGCACCGAGTGACGGGTCGAACCCGACCTTGATGAGCTGCTCCTTGGCCGGCAGCGTGAGCTCGACGGTCATGTCGCGGTCGAGCAGGCGGTCGGCCAGACGCTTCACGAACAGGTCCACGATCTGCAGCAGCTCGGGCTGCGACAGCTGCGGGAACACGATCGTGTCGTCGACACGGTTCAGGAACTCGGGCTTGAAGTGCTTCTTGAGCTCCTCGTTGACCTTGCCGCGCATGCGGTCGTAGCCGACGGCCGAGTCACCCTCGACCTGGAAGCCCACCGGGCCACCGGCGATGCCCTGCGAACCGAGGTTCGTGGTCATGATGATGACGGTGTTCTTGAAGTCGACCACGCGGCCCTGACCGTCGGTGAGACGGCCTTCCTCGAGCACCTGCAGCAGCGAGTTGAAGATGTCCGGGTGGGCCTTCTCGATCTCGTCGAACAGGACCACGGAGAACGGCTTGCGGCGCACTTTCTCGGTGAGCTGGCCGCCCTCCTCGAACCCGACGAACCCGGGAGGGGCACCGAACAGGCGGGACACGGTGTGCTTCTCACCGAACTCCGACATGTCGAGGGAGATCAGCGCACCCTCGTCGTCGAACAGGAACTCGGCGAGGGCCTTGGCGAGCTCGGTCTTCCCGACGCCCGTGGGGCCGGCGAAGATGAACGAGCCGGAGGGACGGTTCGGGTCCTTCAGGCCGGCACGGGTACGGCGGATGGTCTTGGACAGGGCCGAGATGGCCTCTTCCTGACCGATGACGCGCTCGTGCAGTGCCTTCTCCATGAAGACGAGACGCGAGGTCTCCTCTTCGGTGAGCTTGAACACCGGGATGCCCGTGGCCTGGGCCAGGACCTCGGCGATGATGCCCTCGTCGACGGTGCCGGACGCGGCGACGTCACCCGCACGCCACTGCTTCTCGAGGCGGAGACGCTCGCCGAGGAGCTTCTTCTCCTCGTCGCGCAGGCTGGCGGCCTTCTCGAAGTCCTGCTCCTCGATGGCGGCTTCCTTCGACCCGCGGACCGTCGAGATCTTCTCGTCGAACTCGCGGAGCTCCGGCGGCGCCGACAGGATCGACAGACGCAGGCGAGCGCCGGCCTCGTCGATCAGGTCGATGGCCTTGTCCGGCAGGAAGCGGTCCTGCACGTAGCGGTCCGCCAGGTTCGCCGCGGCGACGATCGCGCCGTCGGTGATGGACACCTTGTGGAACGCCTCGTACTTGTCGCGCAGGCCCTTGAGGATGTTGATCGCGTGGGGCAGCGACGGCTCGTTGACCTGCACCGGCTGGAAGCGACGCTCGAGTGCGGCGTCCTTCTCGAAGTGCTTGCGGTACTCGTCGAGCGTGGTGGCACCGATGGTCTGGAGCTCACCGCGGGCGAGGAGCGGCTTGAGGATCGAGGCAGCGTCGATCGCGCCCTCGGCTGCACCGGCACCCACGAGCGTGTGGATCTCGTCGATGAAGACGATGATGTCGCCGCGGGTGCGGATCTCCTTCGTGACCTTCTTCAGGCGCTCCTCGAAGTCACCGCGGTAGCGGGACCCGGCGATGAGCGACCCGAGGTCGAGCGAGTAGAGCTGCTTGTCCTTCAGCGTCTCGGGCACGTCGCCCTTGACGATCGCCTGGGCGAGGCCCTCGACGACGGCGGTCTTGCCGACGCCGGGCTCACCGATCAGGACGGGGTTGTTCTTGGAGCGGCGGGAGAGGATCTGCATGACCCGCTCCATCTCCTTCTCGCGCCCGATGACGGGGTCGAGCTTGCCGTCACGCGCGGCCTGGGTGAGGTTCCGACCGAACTGGTCGAGGACCTGCGAACCCTGCTGCGCGTTCTGCTGCTGCTCGCCGCCGACGGCGACCGCTTCCTTGCCCTGGTAGCCGGACAGGAGCTGGATGACCTGCTGGCGCACCCGGTTCAGGTCGGCGCCGAGCTTCACGAGGACCTGGGCTGCGACACCCTCGCCCTCGCGGATCAGGCCGAGCAGGATGTGCTCCGTGCCGATGTAGTTGTGGCCGAGCTGCAGCGCCTCGCGCAGGGACAGCTCGAGCACCTTCTTGGCGCGCGGCGTGAACGGGATGTGCCCGGTCGGCTGCTGCTGGCCCTGCCCGATGATGTCCTGGACCTGCTCGCGCACGGCGTCGAGCGAGATGCCCAGCGACTCCAGCGCCTTGGCGGCGACGCCCTCGCCCTCGTGGATGAGGCCGAGGAGGATGTGCTCGGTGCCGATGTAGTTGTGGTTGAGCATCTTCGCTTCTTCTTGAGCGAGGACGACAACACGACGGGCCCGGTCGGTGAATCTCTCGAACATGTGCTCTCCCTTGGCCCCTGATGAGCGGAGCCGACGCTGTGCCGGTCTCGTGTGAGTCCGGCCAAGTACTTCGAGAGTAACCAGCGCTCCCCCCGGGGGCTGCCCCTGTTCGCCGTGGGCGTGACCAGGGTGCGTCTTGTGCGCAGTGAGCGAACGGCAAGCGGACTGGAGGGCCGTGGCGGGATCGCCACGGGCCTCCAGTCCGCTTGTCGGTCGCGCTGGGTCAGGTGCGCCGCACCGCGCGACGCAGGTCGCGTCGGAAGCGGCGCGCGTCGACGCCCAGGGCGTCGAGGACGTCGTGCGCCGATCCTGCGAGCGGATCGTCGACCGAGTCGAGCACGGCGAGGACGACGTGCGGCGGTCGGATGCGCTCCGAACGGCCGGCGATCGTCGCGGCTCGGGCGAGCACGCGCATCGCAGCGGGCGTGCACGCGACCCGATCGTGTTCGCCCGGGCAGGTGGTGTGGGCGCCGACGAAGGCGCGGATGCCGGAGCGGACAGTGTCCGGGGTGATCCGGTGGGCGTCGAGGACGGGGCGGAAGCGGGGCATGCCGGCGCAGAGCGTGACGGCGGCCAGCAGCAGGTGTTCGGCGTCGACGAAGCCGAAGCCGGACTCGTGGGATTCGAGGTCGGCGAGCAGCACGATCTCGCGGCCGTGCCGGACGGAAGGGAGGGCGACGGAGAGCTGAGCGGTCTGCATGTATTCAGAATATCGCATGCCTCTGCGAAGGGACAGCCCGCATCGGAGGTCCGCTCGGTACGATCCGGTCATGGAGCAGCCCGTCGTCGGCCTCGTCGTCCACCCGACCAAGAACGTGCAGGAGTCCGTGACGACCCTGCAGCGCTGGAACGCGTCCGGCCAGGGCGAGCTGCTCGCCCGGCGTGCGGACGCCCAGCGCATCGGTGGCGGGGTCGACGTGGTGGACGACGACGACTTCACCGACCGCGTCGACCTGGTCGTGGCCCTCGGCGGCGACGGCACCATGCTCGGCGCGATGCGGCTCGTGGCGAAGCGCCCGGTGCCCGTCCTCGGCGTGAACTACGGCAACGTCGGGTTCCTGGTCGAGATCGAGCCGCCCGAGCTCGAGAGCGCGCTGGAGCGGTTGTCCGCCGGCGAGTACCAGCTCGAGCCGCACCACGCGCTCGAAGCCCGGTTGTCCTGGGGTGGCGCCCGCACCGACTACCTGGCGTTCAACGACCTGACCATCGTGCGACGGCCGGGCTCCGGGCAGGTGTCGGCCGACCTCAGCGTCGGGGGCCTCGGGTACGGGTACTACCGCGCCGACGCCATCGTGGCCGCCACCCCGGCCGGCTCCACCGCGTACAACTACGCCGCCGGTGGGCCGGTGCTCTCCCCCGCGCTGTCCGGCTCGGTGGTGACGCCGGTCGCGCCGATGGCCGGGATCGACCGCTCGGTGGTGCTCGCCGCGCGGGAGCGCTACCGGTTCGACATCGCCGAGGGCACCAGGAGCGCCGCGCTCGAGGTCGACGGGCTCGTGGTCGGCGAGGTGGCCACCGGGGCGCAGATCGACATGCGGCTCCGCAAGGACGCCGGCAGCGTGGTGCGGCTCGACGCCGAGCGGCACGGGCGCACCGGACGCGTGAAGCTCAGCCTGCTCGACCTGCCGGTGCGGCCCGACCAGCTGGTCGAGCTCATCCCGAGTGACCTGCGGCAGAAGCTCCGGCGCGAGATCGACGACTGACGCCGCTGGCCCCGGCTCTGGCGCTGGCCGGTCCTGGCCCTGGCTCCGGGAACGTGAATGGCCCGCTCGAGCAGTGCTCGAGCGGGCCGTCCCATCACCCCACCGGATCGTCTTCCCACAGAACGACCCGGTTTCCCCGCGCCGGCACGGGTGAACGTGCCGGCCGAAGTCCACTGACCTAGTCGGTCAGGTACAGCTGCATGTCCTGCGAGACCGCCTTGGCGAACAGACGCAGCTTGGCGCGCGACTCTACCCGGCTGACGGCCTGGCGGGTCGTGTGCACGATCTTCGAGATCTCGTCGAGGGTCATCGGCTTGTCGTCGTCCAGGCCGTAGCGCATGCGGATGACGTTCGCCTCGTCGCTGGGCAGCTCGGCGACGATGGAGCGGATGTCGCGGTGCAGCAGCGTCGTCTCGGTGAGCTCGTTCGGGCTCGCGGCGTCCTCGTCCTCGATGAAGTCACCGAGTTCGCTGTCGTCCGAGTCGCCGACCACGGTGTGGATCGAGACCGGCTCGTGCGAGCGGCCCTTGAGGTCGACGAGTTCCTCGACACTCATGCTCAGCTCGGCGGCGACCTCGTCCGGCATCGGCGCACGGCCGAGGTCGACGGTCAGGTCACGCTCGGTGCGCGAGATCTTGTTGATGAGCTCGACGGTGTGCACCGGGATGCGGATCGTGCGTGCCTTGTCGGCGAGACCACGCGAGATGGCCTGGCGGATCCACCAGGTGGCGTAGGTCGAGAACTTGTAGCCCTGCGTGAAGTCGAACTTCTCGACCGCACGGACCAGGCCGAGGTTGCCTTCCTGGATGACGTCCATGAAGGGCAGGCCGCGCTGCGAGTACCGCTTGGCGATGCTCACGACGAGGCGGAGGTTCGAGGTGATCATGCGCTCCTTGGCGCGCTCACCGTCACGGACGAGCCAGCGGAGTTCACGCTGCAGGGTCTTCGCGAGACCCTTCTCGGTGGCGAGCTTCTCTTCGGCGAAGAGCCCGACCTCGATGCGGCGTGCGATCTGCGCTTCTTCCTCGGCGGTGAGGAGCGAGAGACGGCCGATGTGACGGAGGTAGTCGCCGACCTGGTCGACCGAGGCGCCGCGGACACCGGCGAGCTGCTCGTCGGCCTCGACCTCGGTGTCGAGGGAGGTGGTGGCGGACTCGGCGGTCGCTGTCTTCGATGCCGATGCCTTCTTGGTGGCGGTGCGGCGGGTGGTGCTGGGTGCAGCCGTTGCGATCGTCATGGTGTTTCTCCCTGCGTTCGACGGTGATGGCTTCGTGGGGCGTTGCCGGGGGGTGCTGATGAGTAAAGCGGCCCGGAGGTGTACCCCACAAATCGTTCGGAGCGATTCTCAGGGTTCTCCGTGCTTCATCATCGAAAGCGTCCCCCGCGGGGTACAGCCCACCGACAGTCTGGTCCCCCAATCGGCCCTGGATCAAGCGGATAACGCCGTGTTTCCGGCGTTGCAGGCGTGTTTCACCAGCGTTTCCGATCGTGTACCCCAGGCGACTGCGTACTCCGGACATGCAAAAGGGGTACGTCCGACCGGATCAGTGCGATCTGGTCGTCGTACCCCGAATACCGAATGGGTGGGGGTCACCAGGAGGGTTCGAGCCACCCGTCCCGGCGCTTGGAGACCTCGAGGTCTGCGTCTCGGTCGAACTCGTCGTACTCGCTCTCGATGTCACCGACGAGGCTGCGGCCCGTGAAGGGATGTGCGGTGGTTGCCATGCGGACGATGCTCACCCCGGCACGCGTCGGCGAGGTGAACGGTGTGTGTCGGTCCGTCGGCGCTCAGACGTCGAGGTCGTCGACGTCACCCTCGTCGTCGAGGGGTCCGTCGTCACTGCCGACGGGCGAGACGGACGCCCCGGACGCCGGGTGTCCGAAGGCGTCCTCCACGTCGAGGTCGTCGAGGTCATCGACGCCGGCGGCGGACTCCGGGATGGTGGGCATGCGCGACAGGATCACACCGCGCGGTGAACACGGGGTGAAGTGGATCGTGCGCGGGCGGCTACTCGGCCGACGTCGGAGCCGGTGCGGGGCGACCGTGCTCACGCTCGAAGCGGGCGCGCTCCTCGGCCTCGACCTTGGCGTACGCGGCTCGCTCGGTCCGGTCAGCACGCATGATCGCGCGCATCACGAACCAGAAGATCAGGCCGACGACGATGGTCGGCGTCAGGGCGAAGACGATCCCGCTTACGACTCCTTCAGGCACCCGAGCATCGTACCCCGGTGGACCGGGAGCTACTTGACCAGCGGGAACAGGATCGTCTCGCGGATGCCCAGGCCCGTGATCGCCATGAGCAGGCGGTCGATCCCCATGCCCATGCCGCCCGACGGGGGCATCGCGTGCTCCAGGGCCCGCAGGAAGTCCTCGTCGACGCGCATCGCCTCGAGGTCACCGCCGGCCGCGAGCTTCGCCTGCTCGACGAACCGCTCCCGCTGCACGACCGGGTCGACGAGCTCCGAGTACGCCGTGCCCAGCTCGAAGCCGCGGACGTACAGGTCCCACTTCTCGACGACGCCCGGACGGGTGCGGTGCTGCCGGGTGAGCGGCGAGGTGTCGACCGGGAAGTTCATCACGAAGGTCGGGCGGTCGAGCGAGTCGATGACGAAGTGCTCCCAGAGCTCCTCGACGTACTTGCCGTGCGTGGCGTGGGCGACCTCGACGCCCTCGGCCTCGGCGAGCGCCTGCAGCTCGGACAGCGGGGTCTCCGGGGTGATCTCGCGCCCCGCGGCCTCGGACAGCGAGCCGTACATGTCGATGCGGGGCCACTCGCCACCCAGGTCGTAGGTGCTGCCGTCGGGCAGGGTGACCTCGAGCGCACCACCGGTGACCGCGCGGGTCGCGTTCTGCACGAGCTCCTGCGTCAGGTCGGCCATCTGCTCGTAGTTGCCGTACGCCTGGTACGCCTCGACCATCGCGAACTCGGGCGAGTGCGACGAGTCGGCACCCTCGTTCCGGAAGTTCCGGTTGATCTCGAACACCCGGTCGATGCCACCGACGACGGCGCGCTTGAGGAACAGCTCGGGTGCGATGCGCAGGAACAGCTCGGTGTCGAAGGCGTTCGAGTGCGTCACGAACGGTCGGGCCGAGGCGCCGCCGTGCTGGGTCTGCAGCATCGGGGTCTCGACCTCGAGGTACTCGTGCGCGGTGAAGGTCTGACGGAGCGAGGCCATCACGGCAGCGCGGGCACGCACGGTGGCGCGGGCCTCGTCGCGGACGATGAGGTCGAGGTAGCGCTGGCGGACCCGCGTCTCCTCGTTGAGCTCGTTGTGCAGGTTGGGCAGCGGCAGGATCGCCTTCGCCGCGATCGCCCAGTCGTCGACCATGATCGACAGCTCGCCGCGGCGCGAGGAGATCACCCGTCCGTGCACGAACACGTGGTCGCCGAGGTCGACGAACTCCTTCCAGCGGGCGAGGGACTCGTCCCCCACCTCGGCCAGGGAGACCATCGCCTGGATGCGCGAGCCGTCGCCGGACTGCAGGGACGCGAAGCAGAGCTTGCCGGTGTTGCGTGAGAACACCACACGCCCCGCGATGCCCACGACGTCCTGGGTCTCCTCGCCGGTCTCCAGGTGCGCGTACTGCTCGCGCACGGCCGGGATCGTCGTGGTGATGGGGAGCTCGGCGGGGTACGCCTCGATGCCCGACTCCAGCAGCTTCGCCCGCTTGTCGAGTCGGACCTGTCGCTGCTCGCTGGTCTCCTGCTCGGCCAGTGCGGCGGCGGCGGCGATCGCGGTGTCGGGGGTGACGGTCTCGTCGGTCATGCGGGTGCGGCTCCGATGGTCGTGGGGGTCGGGGGAAATGCTACCCGCGCCGCGGTCCCGCCCCCGAACCGCTAGAGCGCCGACTGCCCGTCGGCGGCGGTGAGCGCGTTGTCGACGGCGGAGCGGACGAGCGCACCGAGGACACGACCCGGGTGTTCGACGCCGATGCCGGACAGGGTGCCCGCCGACTGGTCGACGATCGCGGTCGAGAAGCTCACGGCGGCCCGCACCGCATCGGCGTAGGCGGGCCGGTCCGCCTCGGCGACGACGAACGGTTCGGCGCCCATCTCGACCACGAGCGCCTGCGCGATCGGCAGCACGGGCGCCGGGGCGGTCACCGCGCAGTACGCGTCGCGCAGCCGGGACAGGTCGACGCTCGTGCCCGTGAAGGCCATCGCGGGGTGGATCGCCAACGGGATGGCACCGGCCGCCATCGCCGGGGCGAGGATGCCGACGCCGTGGTCCGGGCTGGTGTGCACGACGAGCTGCCCCGGCTGCCAGATCCCGGCATCCGCCAGCCCCTGCACGAGCGAGGCGAGCTGGTCGTCCGGCACCGCGAGCAGCACGAGTTCGCTCCGCTCGACCAGGTCGGGCGTCGCGAGCACCGGGGCGCCGGGCAGCATGGCCTCGGCGCGGTCACGGCCCTCGTCGGACACGGCGGTCACCCCGACGACGGCGTGCTCCGCGTTCGCCAGGGCTGCTCCGAGGACGGGGCCGACCCGTCCGGCGCCGACGATGCCGACCCCGAGGCGCCCGGCCCTCATCGTGCGGCTCCGGTCGGTGGGACGTCGCCCCAGCCGGCGGGGACGGCACCGGGCCGGTGGTCCGCCGTCGGTCCGGCAGGGGCTCCGGACCCGGGCACGGTGTCGGCCGCAGCGTGCGTGGCGGTCGCGGGACGGGCCTCCCGTTCGCGCCAGCGGTGCGTCGTGTCGACCGCGGCCGCCTCGACGGCACGCTGCGTCGTCTCCGCCCACAGGCGCTGCGCGTCCCGCGCGTCGAGCGCGCCGACGCGGGCCGAGACCGGGCCGGCCACGGTGTGGACGTGGACGGCTGCGAGCCGCAGGGCACGCTCGAGCGGACCCTGCTCGACCTTGACGCTCTGCACCCGGGGCAGCGGCACGATGACGAGCGAGCGCCACACGGCACCGAGCCGCAGCAGCACCGCACCCTGCACGAACCGGTAGCCGTTGCGGCGGAACGCGAACGGACGGAGCCAGGCGCCACGGCGTGGGGAGTGCACGAAGCCGCCGCGGTCGCCCGAGGTGGTGAGGCTGTCGTCGACGACGTCCACGGCTTCGGCGGCACCCTCGCGCAGGGCTTCCTGCGACGCCTCGGGGCCGGCGACGACGGTGCCGACGAGCCCGGGCAGGATGATGTCGAGGACCTCGCGGACGTCCGCCGTCGTGCCCACGGGCAGCACGATCGAGGACACCTGCTGGTTGCTCGACGCCCCGTTGCCGGCGCTCGTCGCACGGTTGATGCGGATGTCCCACCAGCCGAACGGGCGCCACAGCAGCGGCTGCGCAACGCTGACGGCGTGGATGCGCCCCGGCGGCAGCGTCTCGTTCGACGTCGAGACCAGCCCGAAGCCGATCCGGATGCCGTCGCGGGTCTCGGCGATCGTGTACTGCAGCGAACGGGAGAACTTGCGGACGTAGTAACCACCGGCACCGAGCACGGCGGGGAACAGCCCGAACAGCAGGCCGTACTCACCGGTGACGGCGACGCTGACGATCATCGCGGCGATGACGAGCAGCAGGAACAGCGTCGTGCCGGACAGCAGCATCGACGCGATGAGCCGACCGGGGCGCACCCTGACGATGCGGGTCGCGTGCACGGCTGCCGGGTCGAGCTCGGGCGAGAACATCTCGTCGACGCGGTCCTGCAGCGCTCCGTGCGACTGCCGCGACGAGCCACCGTGGCCGTCGTCGTCCTTCGCGCCGGACGCCAGCACCAGGATGCGCTGCCGCAGGTCGTCGGCGGCGCGGGCCCCGAGGTAGGCGAGCTGCACGTTGGCGTCGTTGCCGGCCTGCGCGATCTCGAGCTTGGCGGTGCCGAACACCCGGGGCACGAGCGGCCGCTGGATGTTGATGCCCTGGATCCGGTCGAGCCGGGCCTTGCGGTGGTTCCGGAACAGCACGCCCGAGCGCACCTCGACGATCTCGCCGGTGACGCGGAACTCGTGCATGCGCCAGGACAGGTAGAACAGCCCGATCAGCACCAGGAGCAGCACCACGATGCCGAGCAGGACCCAGCCGACGACGCCGTGCTCGTACACGTACCGGACGGGGTCACCGTCCTCCTGCTGCTCGCCCGGGATGAAGAACTCGACGAGCTGGTCCCGCAGGCTGTTCAGCACGTAGCCGAGGATGACGATGAGGAAGATCCCGCCCTTGAGCAGCGGGGTGAGCGGGTGCAGGCGGTGCCACTCACCGTCGGTCAGGGGCGCCGCCCGCAGACGCGGACCCCGCTGCTGAAGGACGGGATCTTCCTGATCGTCATCCTCGGCTACGAGCTGAACAGCCT
>NZ_QKTC01000021.1:0-71847 GCF_003234435.1 Curtobacterium sp. MCLR17_044
CAAAAGGAATTGCTTCATGACCCAGTCAGCAAGCCGACCAGGCACGAGGTCAATCAATAAATTGGCATTGACAATGTGCACGCTGTTGAGTTCTCAAGGACCAGACGCACTCCCCGCTCGACCCATCACAGGTTCCGCCAGAGAGGCATTCGTCTTGTACAACATCCTGGGCGCACAACCAGAGGTCGTGTTTCCGAGGAGTTGGTTGCCTGAGCGGGACCCCGTCCGGACTGCATCTCCAGGTGTTCAACCCGGTGATCGTCTCGGCCGTTCCGTTCTCCGCCTCAGCGGCAACGAGTGATTACTTTACGCAGAGGTGAACGGGAGCGCCAAGCCGGCCCACATCCCGGGCGTGTCGCCCTCTGCGCCGCGGTTGCGTACTCCCCCGGTAACGCCGAACGGCCTGCTCCCCACCTGGGGGAACGGGCCGTTCGGGAGCGCTGTCAGTGCCGCGCGATGACCGGGTTCTTGAGCGAACCGATGCCGGAGATGGTGACCTCGACGATCTCACCGTCACGGATCTGCCCGACACCGGCCGGAGTCCCGGTCAGGATGACGTCACCGGGCAGGAGGGTCCAGATGGAGGACACGAACTCGACGAGCGACGGGATGTCGTGCACCATCTCGTTGGTCGAGGCCGCCTGCCGGAGGTCACCGTCGACGCGGGTCTCGATGCGGATGTCCGACGGGTCGATCTCGGTCTCGATCACCGGGCCGAGCGGGCAGAACGTGTCGAAGCCCTTCGCCCGGGTCCACTGACCGTCGCGAGCCTGCAGGTCTCGGGCGGTCACGTCGTTGGCGATCGTGTAGCCGAGGATCACGCTCGCGAAGTCCTCGCGCCGGACGTTCTTCGCGAGCGAGCCGATCACGATGGCGAGTTCGCCCTCGTGGTCGACGCGTCCGATGTCGGCCGGGAGGCGGATGGGCTCGTCCGGACCGATCACCGAGGTGTTCGGCTTGAGGAACACCACCGGGTCGTCGCCGGCACGCTCGTCCATCTCCGAGGCGTGCTCCGAGTAGTTGAGCCCGACGCCGATGACCTTCGACCGCGGGATGACGGGGGCGAGGAGCTTGGCGTCGGCGAGTGCCACGCGCTCCCCCGTGGTCTCGAACCCCTGGTACATCGGGTCCCCCGCGAGCACCACCAGAGCGCGCTCGTCGAGGATGCCGTACCGGGGGTCTTCACCCTTGCTGCTGAACCGTGCGATCTTCACCGTTCGACCCTACCCACGCCCGCCGGTCGATCAGGACGCGTCGGTCAGCTTGGTCATCCACCCGTGCGGGTCGGGACGACGGCCGTACTGGATGTCGGTGAGTTCATCGCGCAGGGACATCGTGAGTTCCCCGGCCCCCACGGTCGGCGAACCGATCGTGAAGCCGTCACCCCGGAGTTCGGCGATCGGGGTCACGACGGCGGCGGTCCCGCACGCGAACGCCTCGGTGATCGAGCCGTCGGCGACGCCGTCACGCCATTCGTCGAGGGTCACGCGGCGCTTCTCGACGGTCAGGCCGCGGTCCTCGGCCAGCTGCAGGATCGAGTCACGCGTGATCCCCTCGAGGATGGAGTCGGAGTCGGGCGTGACGAGGGTGCCGTCGGACTTGACCAGGACGACGTTCATCCCGCCGAGCTCTTCGAGGTACTTGCCCTCCACCGAGTCGAGGAACATCACCTGCTGGCAGCCGTGCTCGTAGGCCTCCTGCTGGGGCAGCAGCGACGAGGCGTAGTTGCCGCCGGTCTTCGCCGCACCGGTCCCGCCCTTGCCGGCGCGCGCGTACTGCGTCGACAGCCAGATCGACACCGGCTTCGGGCCCGAGGTGAAGTACGCACCGGCCGGACTCGCGATGCAGTGGTACGCGACGGCCTGTGCCGCGCGCACCCCGAGGAACGACTCCGTCGCGATCATGAACGGCCGCAGGTACAGGCTCGTCTCGGGCGCCGAGGGCACCCAATCGACGTCGGTCTGCACGAGCTGCCGGATCGACTCGACGAACGCCTCGATCGGGAGCTCCGGGAGCGCCAGGCGTCGGGCGGACCGCTGGAAGCGTCGGGCGTTGGCGTCCGGTCGGAACGACCACACCGAGCCGTCCGCGTGCCGGTAGGCCTTGAGCCCCTCGAAGATCTCCTGGGCGTAGTGCAGGACGCTCGCGCTCGGATCGAGGGACAGCGGCCCGTACGGGTGGATCGACGCGCTGTGCCAGCCGTCGTCGAGCGTCCACTCGACCGTCGCCATGTGGTCGGTGAAGTGCTTGCCGAAGCCCGGGTCGGCGAGGATCTGCTCACGCTCGGCAGCCGCGCGGCGGTCGGCGGACGGGGTGCTGGCGAACTCGAGTCCGAAGGCGGTGTCGGTGCTCATGGGGAGGACTCCTTCTCAGGCGGTGGTGGTGCGTGCCGTGGCCGCGGCGGCGATCGCGTCGCCGATCTCGGCCGTGCGACGCGGCGTGGTGCCCCGGTCGGCGAGGTCGGACTCCACCGCAGCCGTCACCGCGGCCGCCAGGTCACCGCGACCGAGGTGGTCGAGCAACAGGGCGACGGAACGGATCGCGGCGGTGGGGTCGGCCAGCTGCTGACCTGCGATGTCCGGCGCGGAACCGTGGACCGGCTCGAACATGCTGGGGAAGGTGCCGTCCGGGTTGATGTTGCCCGAGGCCGCCAGACCGATGCCGCCGCTGATCGCGCCGGCCAGGTCGGTGATGATGTCGCCGAACAGGTTGTCGGTGACGATGACGTCGAACCGTGCGGGATCGCGGACCATGTGGATGGTGACCGCGTCCACGTGCTGGTAGTCGACCGTGACGTCCGGGTACTCGGCGCCGACGGCCGCGACGGTGCGCTGCCAGAGGGCTCCGGCGTGCACCAGGACGTTGCTCTTGTGCACGAGGGTCAGGTGGCGACGCGGGCGTCGGTCGGCCAGCGCGAAGGCGTACCGCACGACCCGTTCGACGCCGAAGGCGGTGTTCAACGAGACCTCGGTCGCGATCTCGTGCGGGGTACCGGTCCGGATGGCGCCGCCGTTGCCGACGTAGGGCCCCTCGGTCCCTTCGCGCACGACCACGAAGTCGACCTCGCCGGGGTCGGCGAGCGGCGTCGGGACGGCCGGGTGCACCGTCGTCGGCCGGAGGTTCACGTAGTGGTCGAACGCGAAGCGGAGCTTGAGGAGCAGCCCACGCTCGATGATGCCCCCGGCGAGCCGCGGGTCACGCGGGTCACCGCCGACCGCTCCGAGCAGGATCGCGTCGTGCTGCGCGATCGCTGCCATGTCGTCGTCGGTCAGGATGTCGCCGGTCTCCAGGTACCGTGCGGCGCCGAGGGAGAACGGGGTCTCCTGCACCACGAGGTCGTCCGGCAGGACCGCGTGCAGGACCTTCAGGGCCTCGTCGACGACCTCGGGGCCGATGCCGTCACCACGGATGACCGCGAGTCGGATCGTCTGCGCGCTGCTCATGTCCGCCACTCCCCTAGAGCGTGATGTCGATCTCGCGGAGCGAGGACGCGTCGATCGCCGAGCGGACGTGCTCGAGGATCTCGGCCGGCACGGGCGAGTCGACCGTCAGGACGCTCAGCGCCTGGCCACCGGCGGCTTCGCGCGAGATCTGCATCGCGGCGATGTTGATGCCGGCCTGGCCGAACTCCTTGCCGTAGACCGCGACGATGCCCGGACGGTCGGTGTACTCCATGACGACGTGGTGCCGGTCGAGCGGCACCTCGACGTCGTGCCCGTTGATCTCGACGAGCTTCTCGACCTGCTTCGGGCCGGTGAGCGTGCCGGAGACGCTGATCGCCGGGCCATCGGACTGGGCACCGCGGATCGTCAGCACGTTGCGGTACTCGGGGCTGTCGGTCTCGGTGATGAGGCGGACGGTGACCCCGCGCTGCTCGGCGATGAGCGGAGCGTTGACGTAGGAGACCTGGTCGCTGACGACGTCGGTGAAGACGCCCTTGAGCGCCGCGAGCTTCAGCACGCTGACGTCGTACTCGGCGAGCTCGCCGTGCACCTCGACGTCGATGCTCGTGACCGGCGAGGTCGCGAGGGCGGTGAAGACCTGGCCGAGCTTCTCGACGAGCGGGATGCCGGGGCGCACGTACGGGTCGATGACCCCGCCGGCGACGTTGACCGCGTCGGGCACGAGCTCGCCGCCGAGGGCGAGACGGACCGACTTGGCGACCGAGACGCCCGCTTTCTCCTGCGCTTCGTCGGTGGAGGCGCCGAGGTGCGGCGTCACGACGACGTTCGGGAGTGCCAGGAGCGGCGAGTCCTTCGGGGGCTCGGCGACGAAGACGTCGAGGCCGGCGCCGGCGATGGTGTTCGACGTGAGGGCCCGGTGCAGGGCGTCCTCGTCGATCAGGCCACCGCGGGCCACGTTCACGACGAACGCGGTCGGCTTCATCAGGGCGAACTGGTCGTCCGAGATCATGCCGAGGGTCTCCGGCGTCCTCGGCATGTGGATCGTGGTGAAGTCCGCCCGACGCAGCAGGTCCTCGAGGGAGACGAGCTCGACCCCGAGCTGCTGCGCACGTGCGGTGGTGACGTACGGGTCGTACGCGATGACCGTCACGCCGAAGGCCTGCAGCCGCTGGGTGATGAGCGCGCCGATGCGGCCGAGGCCGATGATGCCGACGGTCTTCTCGTAGAGCTCGACACCGGTGTACGACGAGCGCTTCCACGCACCGGCGGCCAGCGAGGCGTGGGCGGCCGGGATGTGCCGTGCGAGCGACAGGATGTGCCCCACCGTGAGCTCCGCCGCCGAGATGATGTTCGAGGTCGGGGCGTTCACCACCATCACGCCGGCGGTCGTCGCGGCCTTGATGTCGACGTTGTCGAGGCCGACGCCGGCACGGGCGACGACCTTGAGGACCGGTGCCGCGGCGATCGCCTCGGCGTCGATCTTGGTGGCGGACCGCACGAGGACGGCGTGCGCGTCGGACAGCGCCGCCAGGAGCGCCGGACGGTCGGTGCCGTCCACATTCCGGATCTCGAAGTCGGGCCCGAGGGCGTCGACCGTTGCGGGCGAGAGTTCTTCGGCGATCAGGACGACCGGCTTCGACACAGCAGCTGTTTCCTCACTCGAGACGGTTGGTATCCCACCATGGTATCGACGCGGGCCGGTGGTTACGACCGCGGGAGCGGTCCTGTGGAGAACCACACGAGGGCAGGAGGCGCGGGGCGGGGCCGCACCGCGCCTCCTGGCCGTCGGCGGGTCGCGTCAGAAGTCCAGCAGCGTCGGGACGAACAGCTGGAGGTCGAGCCAGAGGGCGCCGGCGCCCGCGAAGGCGACCACGAACACCGCGATCGTGACGGGCAGGCTCGAACGCCGGGTGATGACGATCGCCGCGACGAACGCGACCGGCGCGATGAGGATGTCGAGCACGAGCCACAGCCACGGGGTGCTGGTCTGCAGCGAGTCGCCGCCCGAGGTCGTCTGGAGGAACGCGTTGAAGGCGTCCACCCGCTGGTTGATCTGCGTCAGGTTGCCGACGGCCTGCACCGTCATGTACGCGAACAGCGCCGCGAACACGAGCCAGACCACGATCTTCGCGACCACGGGGGCGCTGTTCCGGCGGGTCGTCGCCGGCACTGCCCCGGTCACCCGAAGCTCCGCGTCAGGAGGAACGGCCAGGGGAAGAGCACGACGGCGCCGAGGAGCATCCAGAGCAGGCGGGTCCGCGTGCGGCTGCTGCGCGCTGCCCAGAGCACCACCGTGAACCAGAGTGCCGGCGCGAGGATCGCGAGGAAGCGGAGCACCTCGACGAAGAGCGTGAGGACCGTGTCGACGCCGGAGACGTACGCGGTCGACGCGGTGAGGAGCCAGGCCACCGTGTAGAGGAGGTAGAGGCCCCCGAAGACGCCGAACCCGACGAGCGCGCCGGAGGTCTCGGGCGCCTCGGGGTCCCGCTCGCCGCGCTCGCGCACCGCCACCGGGTTGTGCGCCGCGTCGACGTGGGTGGCGTCGTCGGCGTCACCCCAGCTGAGGGCGGCGTCGTCGGTGTCGACGGCGTTCGGCACGTCCGGGTCGATCGACCCGTCTGGTGGGGATGCTGCCGTGGTCATGCCCCGATTCTACGAGGGACCCGACACCGGGGAGACCAGCGACGGCCGGGAGGCCGAGGTCAGACGTCGGCCGGCTGCGTCGCGAGGACCTCGGCGACGACGTCGCGGACGGCCGGGAAGAGCGGGTGGCTCTCCATCAGGCCCGTGAGGATCTCGGTCAGCGCGTGCGCGGTCGCCCCGGAACGCAGGAGTGCGTGCAGCTCGATCGACTCCGGGTCGTTCTCGTCGTCGAACGCGAGCGCTACACGGACGGCACCGAGCAGGTGCTCGACGGGCAGGCCGCGCTCGGCGAGCTGCGACGCCGGGCCGACGAAGCGTTCACGACGGCCGAGCTTGCGGAGCGGGTTGCGGCCGACGCGCGCGGTGGAGTCCGGCAGGTGCGGGTTCGCGATGCGGGAGAGGTTCGCGGCGACGTAGCGCGCGTGGTCCTCGGGGTCGAAGCCGTGCTTCGCGATCAGCAGTGCGGTGGTCTCGGCGAGCACCCCGTCGACCTCGGCGCGGACGGCGTCGTCCTCGAGTGCTTCGCGGATGAGTCGGATCCCCCGCACGTAGCCGTGGTAGGCGGCGGTGGCGTGCGCCGTGTTGACCGTGTAGAGCTTGCGCTCGACGAACGGCTGCAGGTCGTCGACCCAGGTGACGCCCTCGATCGTCGGCGGTTCGGCGTCGGAGCCCAGGAACGGGGTGCGCTCGATGACCCACTCGTAGAACGGTTCGAGCACGACGTCGAGGCCGCCGGACTGACCGAGCACACCGGACTGGTCCGGGACGATGCGGTCGATCGCGCAGTTCGCGAAGACGGCGGCGATGTCGCGGTCTTCGAGGATGGGGGCTCGGCGGATGCTGGCGTGCAGGGAATCGGTCGCGTTGAACGCGTTCTCGCAGGCGACGATCGTGACGTCACCGCGCTCGAGCGGGCGTGCCGCGAGCCCTTCGGCGATGAGCGGCGCGACGAGCGGCAGCGTGCGTGCGCCCACGGCGGTGGTCACGACGTCGGCCTGGGCGATGGCCTGCACCACACGCTCGCGGTCGGTCTTGCTGCTGAGCGCGCGGAACCCGTAGACGAGGTGCTCGACCGGCATCTCGCCGACCTCGTGCACCACGAACCGGCCGGCTTCGTTCAGGGCCGAGACCACGCGTTCGTCGACGTCGACGAAGGTGAGCTCGTAGCCGCTCGCCACGAGGAACTGGCCCACGAACCCGCGCCCGATCTTGCCGGCGCCGATGTGGACCGCTCGCTTCGTCACCGCCATCCGACGATCATCCCATGCTGGTCGGGGCGGTCCTGACCGCGGGTGCGCACCACGGCCGACGGGTGTCGGGAATCGTGCGCGCGCACGGCGGAGGGACGCCGGTCCGCGGCGTCGGGGCTGGAGAAGAGCTGCTGCATAACGTTCGGGTCACATCGCGAGGCGGCGGTGCAGGTGCACCGCCGCCTCGACGTCGAGTGGTTCTCGGAAGACTACCGCGCGGCCGAGCCGTCCACGTAGTCGCCGTCGTTCTGCTTCCACGCGAAGAGCGCGCGGAGCTCACGGCCGGTGGCCTCGATCGGGTGGCCCTCGCCCTTGGCACGGAGCGCCTTGAACTCCGGTGCGCCGGCGTCCTGGTCCTCGATGAAGCGCTTCGCGAAGGCACCGTTCTGGATGTCCGCGAGCACCGCCTTCATGTTCTCCTTGACGTCCGGCGAGATCACGCGCGGGCCGGAGACGTAGTCACCGAACTCGGCCGTGTCGGAGATCGACCAGCGCTGCTTGGTGAGGCCGCCCTCCCAGATGAGGTCGACGATGAGCTTGAGCTCGTGCAGGACCTCGAAGTAGGCGATCTGCGGCTGGTAGCCCGCCTCGACCAGGGTCTCGAAGCCGTACTGGATGAGCTGCGAGGTGCCACCGCAGAGAACGGCCTGCTCGCCGAACAGGTCGGTCTCGGTCTCCTCGGTGAAGGTCGTCTTGATGCCGCCGGAGCGGAGGCCACCGATCGCCTTGGAGTACGACCATGCGAGGTCCCACGCGGAACCGGACGCGTCGACCTCGACGGCGACGATCACGGGGACGCCACGGCCGGCCTCGTACTCGCGACGGACGGTGTGGCCCGGGCCCTTCGGCGCGACGAGCGACACGTCGACACCCTCGGGCGCCTCGATGTAGCCGAAGCGGATGTTGAAGCCGTGGCCGAAGACGAGCGTCGCGCCCGGCTTGAGGTTCGGGCGGATGTCCTCGGCGTAGACGATGCGCTGGACCTGGTCCGGCGCGAGGATGACGACGACGTCGGCCCAGGCGGTGGCGTCGCCCGGCGTGTGGACCTCGAAGCCCGCCTCTTCGGCCTTCTGCCGGCTCTTCGAGCCCTCCTGCAGGCCGATCTTCACCTCGACACCCGAGTCACGGAGGTTGAGGGCGTGGGCGTGGCCCTGCGAGCCGTAGCCGATGACGGCGACCTTCTTGCCCTGGATGAGCGTCAGGTCGGCGTCGGCGTCGTACACGATGTCAGTCACGAGGGTGTGTCTCCTTGGTTCTGTGGTCGGTGCCGGGCACCATCGGCGCCCGGGAAGGGTGTGACGGGCGCTCAGCGCACCCGGTCGGTGATGCTCTTCGGTCCGCGGCCCATGCCGAGGAGGCCCGCGCGGGCGAGCTCCTTGACGCCGTAGGGCTCGAGCACGCGGAGGATCGCCTGGATCTTGCCGGGGTCGCCGGTCACCTCGACGATCAGGGAGTCGGTCGCCACGTCGACGACCTGGGCACGGAACAGGTTCACTGCTTCGAGCACCGCCGAGCGCGTCTGGTTGTCGACGCGCACCTTCACGAGCATGTGCTCGCGCTGGACCGACTGCGAGAAGTCCAGTTCGACGATCTTGATGACGTTCACCAGCTTGTTGAGCTGCTTCGTCACCTGTTCCAGCGGGAGGTCCTCGACGTCGACGACGACCGTGATCCGGCTGAGGCCGTCCACCTCGGTGTTGCCGACGGCGAGCGACTCGATGTTGAACCCGCGCCGGGCGAAGAGTCCGGCGACACGGGTCAGCAGACCGGGCTTGTCCTCCACGAGGAGGGAGAGGACGTGGCTCATGCGGTTTCTCCCGTCATGTCGGCGTCCTCGTCGTCCCAGGTGGGCGCGAGTGCCTGGGCGTACTCGATGGACGAGTTGCTGACGCCCTGCGGGACCATCGGCCAGACCATCGAGTCACGGCTCACGACGAAGTCGATCACCACCGGGCGGTCGTTGGTCGCGAGGGCGAGCTCGATCGCGGCATCGACCTCGTCGGCCTTCTCGACCCGGATGCCGAGGGCACCGTAGGCGTCGGCCAGCTTCACGAAGTCCGGCACACGGCGCGAGGCGTGCCCCGTCTCGAGGTCGGTGAAGGAGTGCCGGCCGTCGTAGAACAGCGTCTGCCACTGCCGGACCATGCCGAGCGACGAGTTGTTGATGATCGCGACCTTGATCGGGATGTCGTTGATCACGCAGGTCGCGAGTTCCTGGTTCGTCATCTGGAAGCAGCCGTCGCCGTCGATCGCCCAGACCACACGGTCCGGCTGGGCGACCTTCGCACCCATCGCCGCGGGGACCGAGTAGCCCATGGTGCCGGCACCGCCGGAGTTGAGCCAGGCGTTGGGCCGCTCGTACTTGATGAACTGCGCGGACCACATCTGGTGCTGGCCGACACCGGAGGCGTAGACGGCCTCGGGACCGGAGAGCTCACCGATGCGCTTGATGATGCCCTGCGGCGCGAGCAGCCCGTCGGTCGGCTCGGCGTACCCGAGCGGGAAGTCGGTCTTGAGCTGGTGGAGCTTCGCCCACCACTCGTCGGTCGACGCGCGGTCCTCGACGGCGATGCCGCCCCAGGCGTCGAGCAGGTCGACCAGGACCTCGCGGGCGTCACCGACGATCGGGACGTCAGCGAAGCGGATCTTCGAGATCTCGGCCGGGTCGATGTCGACGTGCACGACCTTGGCGTCCGGCGCGAACTCGTCGGCCTTGCCGGTCACGCGGTCGTCGAAGCGGGCACCGAGGGCGACGATGAGGTCGCTGTCCTGCAGGCCGAGCACCGCGGGCACCGTGCCGTGCATGCCGGGCATGCCGAGGTGCTGCGGGTGCGAGTCCGGGAACGCGCCGCGTGCCATCAGGGTCGTGACGACCGGCGCCCCGGTCGCCTCGGCGAAGCGGAGCAGCTCGGCGGTCGCACGGGAGCGGATGACCCCGCCGCCGACGTAGAGCACCGGGCGCTTCGACTCGGACAGCAGCTGCGCGGCAGCGGTGATCTGCTTGCCGTGCGCCTTGGTCACCGGGCGGTAGCCGGGCAGGTCGATCTTGGGCGGCCACACGTAGGGCGCCGACTTCTGCTGGGCGTCCTTCGTGATGTCCACCAGCACGGGGCCGGGCCGACCGGTCGTCGCGATGAGGTGCGCCGCGGCGAGGGTCGCCGGCACGTCGGCCGGGTCGGTGACCAGGAACGAGTGCTTCGTGATGGGCATCGTGATGCCGACGATGTCGGCTTCCTGGAACGCGTCGGTGCCCATCAGCGTCGAGAACACCTGACCGGTGATCGCGATGAACGGCACCGAGTCCATGTAGGCGTCGGCGATGGCCGTGACGAGGTTCGTCGCACCGGGGCCGGACGTCGCGATGGCGACGCCGACCTTGCCGGACGACGAGGCGTAGCCCTCGGCGGCGTGGCCGGCGCCCTGCTCGTGACGGACGAGGATGTGGCGGATCGTGGTCGACGCCATCAGCTCGTCGTAGAACGGGATGATCGCGCCGCCGGGCAGGCCGAAGACGTCGGTGATCCCGAGGTGCTCGAGCGTCCGGAGGACGGCTCCCGAGCCGGTGAGGATCTCCGGCGACCGGCGTGCACCGGCGGCCGCGGACAACGGAGTTGCTTCCGTGGGCATGAGTGGTCCTTGCCTGAGTGGTGGCGGTGGTGCGGGTGTCGGACGCTAGCCCGTGACCGCGCCCTGGGCGGCGGACTTCACGAGCTTGGCGTACTTCGCGAGGACTCCGCGGGTGTAGCGCGGGGGCAGCGGGGCCCAGCCGTCACGGCGGGCCTCCAGCTCGGCCGGGTCGACCAGTAGGTCGAGCGAGCGAGCCGCGATGTCGACACGGATGCGGTCGCCATCACGAACGAAAGCGACTGGACCTGCGTCCACTGCTTCCGGTGCGATGTGGCCGATGCACAGGCCGGTTGTGCCGCCTGAGAATCGACCGTCGGTCAAGAGTAGTACATCCTTGCCGAGGCCCGCGCCCTTGATGGCCGCGGTGATGGCGAGCATCTCACGCATGCCCGGGCCGCCCTTGGGGCCCTCGTAGCGGATGACGACGACGTCGCCCTTCTCGATCTTGCCCTCGGTCAGGGCGTCCATCGCCGCACGTTCGCGGTCGAACACGCGGGCGGGGCCCTCGAAGACGGAGGCGTCGAAGCCCGCCGTCTTCACCACGGCACCCTCGGGGGCGAAGGAGCCCTGCAGGACGGTCAGGCCACCGGTCTCGTGGATCGGGTTGTCGAGCGTGCGGAAGACCTCGCCGTCGAGTGCCGGCGGGTCGATCTCGGCCAGGTTCTCGGCGACGGTCTTGCCCGTCACGGTCATGCAGTCGCCGTGCAGCAGGCCCGCGTCGAGCAGCGCCTTCATGATCACGGGGATGCCGCCGTTCCGGTCGACGTCGACCATGACGTACTTGCCGAAGGGCTTCATGTCGGCCAGGTGCGGGACCTTGGAACCGATGCGGTTGAAGTCGTCCAGCGACAGCTCGACCTCGGCCTCGTAGGCGATCGCGAGCAGGTGCAGGATGACGTTGGTCGAGCCGCCGAGGGCCATCGCGACGGCGATCGCGTTCTCGAAGGCTTCCTTGGTGAGGATCTGGCGGGCGGTGATGCCGTGCTCGAGCATGTTCACCACGGCCTCACCGGAGCGGTGCGCGTAGTAGTCGCGGCGACGGTCGGCGCTCGGCGGGGCGGCGGAGCCCGGCAGCGACATACCGAGCGCTTCGGCGACCGAAGCCATCGTGTTGGCGGTGTACATGCCACCGCAGGCGCCCTCGCCCGGGACGATGGCGCACTCGATCTTCTTGAGCTCTTCCTCGCTCATGGTGCCGGCCTTGCAGGCACCGACGCCCTCGAAGGAGTCGATGATCGTGACTTCCTTCATCGTGCCGTCGGCCTGCTTCACGTAGCCCGGCATGACCGAACCGGCGTAGAGGAACACGCTCGCCAGGTCGAGTCGCGCGGCGGCCATCAGCATGCCGGGGAGCGACTTGTCGCAGCCGGCGAGCAGGACGGTGCCGTCGAGGCGCTCCGCGTTGACGACGGTCTCGACGCTGTCCGCGATGACCTCACGCGAGACGAGGGAGAAGTGCATGCCCTCGTGGCCCATCGAGATGCCGTCCGAGACGGAGATGGTGCCGAACTGCAGCGGGTAGCCGCCACCGGAGTGCACGCCCTCCTTCGCACCCTGCGCGAGGCGGTCGAGCGACAGGTTGCACGGCGTGATCTCGTTCCACGAGGACGCGATGCCGATCTGCGGCTTGCTCCAGTCCTCGTCTCCCATACCGACGGCCCGCAGCATGCCACGCGAGGTGGTTGCTTCGATCCCGTCGGTGACGACCCGGCTGCGCGGCTTGACGTCGATATCAGGCATGGCATGAGTCTAGGACGCTTTGGGATACCAGCCGTGCACCCCCGTGCATTCTCATGCTCCGGGGCCGCGATCAGCGGGTGGCGCGGAGCCTCGCCAGCTGCTTCAGGACGCCGGTCAGGGCCGCCGGGTCGGCGATGCGGTACCCGGCCCGGGTCTCCCCCGGCCCGACCTTCACCCCGACGTCGCCGTCGCCGAGCACGCGGAAGGCGTCCTCGTCGGTGACGTCGTCGCCGGCGAAGAACACCGCGTCGGCACCGTGCAGCTCGCGGAGCCGGGCGATCGCGTCGCCCTTCGTGACGTGGCGCACCGCGAACTCGACGATGTCCTTGCCACCGCGCTCGAGCACCTCGGGGTCGGCCTCGTGCGCCGCGCGGCTCGCCGCCGCGTTCGCCTCGGCCGCGACCTCGGCGGAGACACGGCGCGTGTGCACCCCGTGCCCGGCGGGCTTGTGCTCGATGACGACGCCCGGGAACCGTTCGCCGACCTCGTCGAGCGCCGCACCGATCCGTGCCACACGCTCGACCTCGTCGTCACTGAGCGCGGCCTCGTCGTGGCCGTCCACGCGCCACTCGACGCCGTGCGAGCCCACGAGCGCCATGTCCTCCGGTGCGTGGGTCACCGCGGCCAGGCTGCCGAGGGGGCGCCCGGACACGAGCACCACCTCGGTGTCCTTCGCACGGTGCAGGGTCAGGACCGCGGCCCACGACCCGGGCAGCGCGCCGACCTGCGAGGGGTCGTCGGCGAAGGGGGCCAGCGTGCCGTCGAAGTCGAGGGCGACGATCAGTCGCGGCGCAGCCGCGAGCGTCTCGAGGGCCGCGTCGATGGCGGACTGGTCGGTGGTGGTCTCAGTCATCACGTGCCTCCCGGGTGTCCTCGGCAGCCCTGGCGGACTGGGCGTCCTGGTCGAAGATCGACATGTTGTCGGTCTGCGCCTCACGGTGCTGCTCGCGCGGGTCGGCGGCGGACGGGTCGATCTGGGCGTTCCGCGGCGCGTGCCGGTCGAGCGCCTCGAGGAACGAGCGCGACCAGCGCGCCACGTCGTTGTCGCGGACGCGCTTGCGGAGCGCGCGCATGCGCGTCGACCGCTCGCGACGCGGCATCTGGATGGCGCGCTCGATCGAGTCCTTGAGCGCACCGATGTCGTGCGGGTTGACGATCACGGCCTGCTTGAGCTCGTCGGCGGCGCCGGCGAACTCGGACAGGATGAGCACCCCGTCGTTGTCGAAGCGGGCGGCGACGTACTCCTTCGCGACGAGGTTCATGCCGTCGCGCAGCGCCGTGACGAGCATGATGTCGGCGGCCAGGTAGAGCGCCACCATCTCCTCGCGCGGGTAGCCGTGGTGCAGGTACGAGATCGGCTGGTGGCCGATGACGCCGAGGTCGCCGTTGATGCGGCCGACGCTCAGCTCGATCTCGTCGCGGAGCGCCGCGTACGAGTCGACACGCTCGCGGCTCGGGCTCGCGACCTGGATCAGGGTGGCGTCCTCGACCGCGATGCGGCCGTCCTCCACCAGCTCGCCGAAGGCCTTGATGCGGTGGCGGATGCCCTTGGTGTAGTCGAGCCGGTCGACGCCGAGCAGCACCGTCTTCGGGTTGCCGAGGCTCTCGCGGATCTCGCGCGCACGCTCCTGCACCTCGGGCTTGCGGGCGATCGCCTCGAAGCTCTCGGCGTCGATGGAGATCGGGAAGTGCCTGGCCTCGACGTGGCGGACCGTGATGCCCTTGCGGCTGCGCGGGGCCGCTGGGTCGTCCACCGGGACGTCGATCGTGGTGCCCTTGGTCGTGTAGCCCTTGATGTGGCGGACCGCTCGGAGGAAGTCGCTGGCGTCGTCGTGGCGCTGGAAGCCGATGACGTCGGCGCCGAGCAGTCCGTCGAGGATCTGCGCACGCCACGGCAGCTGCGCGTAGATGCCGACCGGCGGGAACGGGATGTGGTTGAAGAAGCCGATCGTCAGGTCGGGGCGCTTGGCGCGGAGCAGGGCCGGCACGAGCTGCAGCTGGTAGTCCTGCACCCAGACGATGCCGTCCTGCTCGACGATCTCGGCGATCTGCGCGGCGAAGCGCTCGTTCACGCGCTTGTACGCGTTCCACCAGTCACGGTGGTAGCTCGGGTGCTCGATGACGTCGTGGTACAGCGGCCAGAGCGTGTCGTTGCTGAAGCCCTCGTAGTACTCCTCGACGTCGTCGTCGGAGAGCGGGACGGGGACGATGTGGATGCCCTCGTTGTCGAACGGTGCGACCTCGACCTCGGCCTGCCCCACCCAGCCGACCCAGGCTCCGTCGTTCGCGCGCATCACGGGTTCGAGGGCGGTGACGAGGCCACCCGGCGAGTGCCGCCAGCCCTCGTTGCCGTCCTGGTCGACGACGCGGTCCACCGGGAGTCGGTTGGAGGCGACGACGAACGAGTAGCGGGTCTGTTCGGTGCGGTCTGCAGGCATGGGGTGGTGTGATCTCCGTTCCGCCCGGCCGGGGCCGGGTGCGTCGGTGCGTCGTGCGTCGGGTGCGACGGGTGCGACGGCCGGCGTGGTGCGCCGGGCGCGCTGCCGAAGTTACCAGCGTGGGGACAGCGCATTCACGGCGGATCGGCGGTTCCGCTACGCTGCAGGCACGTGTCGGGGGGACACGGGTGCTGGAGTGCGGCGCCGGCCTCCCGGTCGGAGAGGACCCCCAGCCGTGAGCGAGAACCCGCCCAACCAGCCCGTCCCGCCGTCGCAGCCCGGTCCGGGCCAGCCCGGTGCCGGCCAGCCCGGATCGGGCCAGCCCGGTGCCGGCCAGCCCGCCTGGAACGGCCAGCCCGCCTGGCAGCAGCAGCCTGGAGGCCCGCAGCAGTGGACGGGTCAGCCCGCCCCCGCCGCGCAGCCGTCCGATGCGTTCGGTCGCTTCCTGCGGTCCGTGTCCGGTCGCGACTGGCTGGCGGCCGTGCTCGCCGCCGTCGGCGGCTGGGTCGCGGCCTACGTCGTCGCCGGGCTCTCGCTGCTCATCACCGTCGGACTGCTCGCGTCGGGCGGCAGCGGGTCGGCCGCTCCGTCCGCCGGGTCCGGCACCGACCTCGGCGCGGGCTCGGCCCCCGACGTGGAGTCGCTGCTCTCCGGCGTGAGCGTCCTGCTCGGTGCGCCGGCGCAGCTCGTGGCCCTCGCCGACCTCGGCCGACTGCACCTGTCCGGGTCGATCGGGTTCCTCGGTTCCGGCTCGGGCTCGCTCGCCGTGGTGCCCGCGCTGGTGCTCGCCGCGCAGGTCGTCCTGGCCGCCGTGCTCACCCGCCGGATCCGCACGCGTGGCCTCGGCCGCACGCAGGTGCTCGTCACCGCGGTGGTCTCCGGCCTCGTCACCACCGTGCTCACGAACGTCGCCGCTGGCCTCTTCGCGATCCGGTTCCCGTCGGTGTCCGGCGCGGTCATCGAGCCGGTGCACGCCGTCGGTCTCGGCAGCATCATCGGTGCGTTCGTCATCGGGGCCCTGGCGGCACTCCTCGCCTGGCCCTCCGTCCTCGCCGGGCGCAACGTCTTCACCGCCCGCCTGCTCGGCACGCTCCGGATCGCGGCGTCGCAGCTCACGGTCCTCGTCGTGCTGGTCGCCCTCGTCGTCATCGTCGTCGCCCTGATCGCCCAGCCGTCCTACGGCTCCGCGTTGCCGCTGCTGCTCGGCAACGTCGCGATCGGACTGGTCGCGCTCGGGTTCTTCGGTGGTGTGGGGACGTCCGGCTTCGGGTCCGCCAGCGACACCGCCTCGGTGTTCGGCGGAGCCGGCGGCTGGACCTGGCTCGTCGTGCTGTTCGTCGTCGTCACCTCGGTCGCGGCCGGGCTCGCCCTCGCCGTCCGCCGCAACGACCGGATCCGCACCACGCTCGACTGGGTCGTCACGCCGCTGGTGTGGTTCGCACTCGGTCTGCTCTGCTTCGTCCTCGGCACCGGCGTCGTCTCGTACCAGGTGAGCAGCACGAGCTCCGTGGACGGCTCGGGGTCGATCGGCATCGCGCCGTGGACGCCGATCGTCTTCGCCCTGTGGGGCGGCGCGATCGAGGTCGTCGCCCGGTACCTCGCCCCGGTGCTCCTGCCCCGCCTCGGCGGAGCCGTGGTGCTCCGGACGTCCCGCCTGGTCGGAGCGGACCCCCGCCCCGTCGTGCCGCCGGCGTTCCCGGCCGGGCCCGCCGCCGGCCAGGCCGGGCCCGCCGCCGGCCAGGGTGCTCCCTTGGCGCCCACCGCGACCGTCGACCCGGCCGCGCCCGGTGCTCCCGTCGCACCCGGCGCTCCCGTTGCACCCGGCGCGCCCGTCGCCGCGGACGCGCCGGCTGCCGCCGCGTGGAACACTCCCCCGACCGCTGACCAGCACGTGCCGTACCCGCCGGCCGGGCCTGCCCAGGAACCCGCGTACGGCGTGCAGTCGATCTCCGGCGCGCAGCCGGCGGCCGGGTCGCAGCCGCCCTACGGCACGCAGCCCCCGTACGGCGCACAACCGGCCGACGGGTCGCAGCCGTTCATCGGCGGTGGTGCCCCGGCTCCGGCACCGATGTCCCCGCGGGCCAAGAAGATCCTGGTCCGTTCGCTCATCGCCGGTGGCGCCGTGATCGTCGTCGTCATCGCCGGTGCGGTCACGACGAGCGTCCTCCGCGCCAACGTCTGGGGTCCGGCGCCGACCGTGAAGTCCTACGTGCAGGCCATCGCCAGCGGTGACGCCGACACCGCCGCCGACCTGAGCGAGATCCCCGACGACGCGGCGATGCTCGACTCGAAGGTGCTCGGGAGCGCGAAGGACCGCCCGTCGGACATCCGCGTCGGCCGGGTCGCCCGGACCGGTGACACCGCCATCGCCACCCTGAGCTACACCCAGGACGGCAAGAACCGCTCCGGCCAGGTGTCGCTGCGGCGCACGGGCACCTCGTTCCTGGTGAAGGACGAGTGGCGTGTCACGCAGCCGCTGGCCCAGCAGGTCACCCTGACGGCCTCCGACGTCCTCGAGGGCGCTCCGGTGACCGTCGGCGGCAAGGAGATCGGGAAGATCAGCGACGGCAAGTTCACGTCCCTCGCCTACCCCGGCACCTACCAGGTCTCGGTCGGCGGGACGAAGTACTTCACCGGCGGCACCGAGAAGGTCGCCGTGGGTGCGGTCACGTCGGGCTACGTCGACTTCGCGCCGAAGGCGACCAAGGCACTCGAGCAGGACGCCGAGCAGTACGTGACCGACCTCATCGACGACTGCGCCGAGAAGACCGAGCTCCGGGCCCTGAGCGGCTGCCCCTGGTACGGGCCCTACGACGCCGACGGCGGCGTGCAGTACGACGTCACGTCGATGCCCGAGCTGGAGGTCGAGGCGTCCCGCGCCGGCACCGTGATGGTGACGAGCACGAAGGACGGGAGCGTGTCGTACAACTACACCTCGTACCTCGGCGACAAGAAGCGCGGCGAGGACTCGTTCAGTGTGAACCAGTACCTGAAGGTGGAGGACGGCAAGCTCGTCTCCGCCTACTGAGCAGGAGCCGGCTGAGCAGGAGCCGGCTGACGGCTCCGCAGCACCACGACGGCCGACCCGGATCTCCCGGGTCGGCCGTCTCAGTAGGCTGACGAGCATGGTCAGGACACGGGCGTGGTGCAAGGGCGACACGGTCGAACGGGACTTCCCCGTCGACCGGATCTCCGACCTCGTCGCCGACCCGGACACCTTCGTCTGGATCGACTACACCGACCCGACGGCGGCGGACCTCGAGCAGATCGAGGAGGAGCTCGGCATCCACGCGCTCGCGGTCGAGGACGCCGTCGAGCACGGACAGCGGCCGAAGCTCGACCGGTACCGGGACAGCCTGTTCCTGGTCGTCTACGACATGGGCGGCACGGACGACGAGGGTGACCTGATCACACACGAGGTCAAGGCCTTCGTCACCGAACGGGCGCTCGTCACCATCCACGGGTCCGACGTCGACACGACCCCGATGGAGCACCGGCTCACGGCGAACTCCGACATCGCCGAACACGGCGTGCCCTGGCTCGTCTGGGCGCTGCTCGACGCGGTCGTCGACCGGGCCACCGACACCGTCGAGGACCTCGAACGACAGATCGATGCGCTCGAGGACGATCTGTTCGAACCGGGCGACCCCCGCGAGCAGCAGATCCAGCGGCGGTCGTTCCGGCTCCGCAAGACCCTCGGGGTGCTCCGGCGACTGGTCGTCCCGACGCGGGACAGCGTCGCCTCGTTGCTGCACGGTGACGCGGAGACGATCTCGAACGGCATCCGGCCGTACTTCCGCGACGTCGAGGACCACCTGGTCTCGATCGCCGACTCCGTCGAACAGCTCCGTGACGCCGTGTCGAGCGTGCTCGACACGACTTTGAACCTGGCGTCGAACCGGCAGAACACCGTCATGAAGAAGGTCACGAGCTGGGCGGCGATCATCGCGATCCCGACCGGTGTGACGAGCTTCTTCGGGCAGAACGTGGAGTTCCCGGGCGAGGGCGCCTGGAGTGGTCTCTGGGCCTCGCTCGCGATCATCACCGCGTCGTCGCTCGTGCTCTACCGCGTCTTCAAGACCCGCGACTGGCTCTGACCGCGCACGGCACCGGCTCGGCACCGGGCTCCGCCGGCGTCAGAGCGCGAGCGCCAGGACCCCGGCGACGACGGTGAGCGGCGCGACGACGCACCCGAGCGCCATGTACCGGCCCCAGGACAGGTGCACGCCCTCGGCCGACAGCCGTGCGTGCCACAGCAGCGTCGCGAGCGAGGCCCACGGCGTGATGAGGCAGCCGGCGTTGACGCCGATGAGCAGCGCCGCGTACCGGACGGCCTCGTGCCCGGCGGCCGGTTCGAGCACCAGGTACGCCGGCAGGTTGTCGATGCTGTTCGCGGCGACCGCGCCCGCGCCGCCGAGCAGCAGCAGCGGGCCGGTCCCGGTGCCGCCCTGCAGCGCGTGCACGATCGGGTCGGTGATGCCCGTCGTGTGCAGCGCCTCGACCACCACGAACAGCCCGGCGGCGAACAGCAGGGTCGACCACGGCACGCGGGACACCCGGAGTTCGGACGGTGACCGGAACGCCGCGACCACGACGAGCACCACGGCGGCCAGGACCGCGGCGATCCACACGGTCACCCCGGCCGTCAGGGCGACGACGAGCGCGACGAGCACCGCGGAGGCCGCCCAGAAGAACACCGGGTCCTTCGGCGTGCGGACGGACACCGGCGAGTAGCGGCCGAACAGCTTGCCGCGGAACACCACGAGCAGGACGACGCACGGCACGACCACCCCGGCGACCGCGGGCCAGGCCATCAGCCCGGCGAACGGCAGCGGGCCGCCGAGCCCCATCCGGTCGACGGCGAGCAGGTTCGTCAGGTTCGACACCGGCAGCAGCATCGAGGCCGTGTTCGCGAGCCAGACCGTGGTCAGGGCGAACGGCATCGGGGGCAGTCCCACACGCCGCGCGAGCGAGATCACGATGGGGGTGAGGAGCACCGCGGTGGTGTCGATCGACAGGAAGACGGTGCAGAGCACGGCGAGCACGACGACCGCGCCCCAGAGGCCGATGGTGCGTCCGCCACCGACCCGGGCGGCGACGTCGGCGAGGCGGTCGAACACCCCGGCGTCCGCGGCGAGCTCGGCGACGACGGTCAGCCCGAGCACGAACCCGAGGACCGGCAGGACCCGGTCGGCGAGCACGGCGAGGTCGTCGAGGGGCAGCAGCCCGAACACGACGCAGACCGCGCCGACCACGAGCAGGGCCGCTCCGATGACCGCTTGACGCACGAACACTCCTCCGGCAGACACCGCGGCAGGGTGACCGGCGGCGCTCCAATGTACGGGCCGGTAGCGTTGTCAGCACGACGACAGGAGGCCTCTGTGCGCAAGTTCATGTTCAACGGTGCGGTGTGGAGTTCGCTCATCAGCGGCTACAGCGTGCTGCAGACCACCCGCCAGGGACCGCGTGACTGGCGGCTCGCGCTGACCTGGGTCGCGTGGCTCGCCACGACGATCGTGGCGATCGGCACGGTCGTCGAGGACGACCGCGCGGTCAAGGCGCGCCAGTAGGTCCAGACGCGGCAGGCGGTTGCAGACGCGACCGGCCTGACGGACGGGAGGCACGGTGCCAGCTGGCACCGTGCCTCCCGTCCGTCGTCCGTCCCGTGCACGGCACGCGGTCACGTCACCGGGTCAGCGCTCGGACTCCGGGATGCCGGACGTCTGGATCGGTCCGGTGAAGAGCGCGCCGCGCTCGTCGTCACCGAACAGCTGCGAGTCCCCCTCTGCCGGGCGTCCGCGGCGGCGCGGTGCCGCCGCACCCGGCTCGGTGAGCTGCACCCGCTGGACCGGCAGGGCGTCCGGGTGGGTGCGCTGGATCCACTCGACCATCTCCTCGCGGACGTAGCAGCGGAGGTCGAACAGGCCGCCGGCGTCGGGTGCCGTCACGAGGATGCGGACCCGGACCAGTCCCCCGACGGCGTCCGTGACCTGGAGCACCTTGACCCGGCGGTCCCAGATCGTCGAGGTGTCGAGGATCCGGTCGAGCTCCGCCCGCATGTCGGCCGGGCTCACCCGCCAGTCGAGGTCGAACTCGACGGCACCGAGCAGTTCGCTGCCGGTCCGGGTCCAGTTCTCGAACGGCGTGCTCGTGAAGTACGTCGACGGCAGCACGAACCGACGGTCGTCCCACAGGTGCACGACGACGTAGGTCAGCGTGATCTCCTCGATCCGTCCCCACTGCTGCTCGACCACGACGACGTCGTCCACCCGGATCGACCCGGAGAACGCCAGCTGCATGCCGGCGAACACGTTGCCGAGCGTGGACTGCGCGGCGAGGCCCGCGACCACGGAGATGAGGCCGGCGCTGGCGAGCACGCTCGCGCCCGCGGCCTCGACCCCGTCGAAGGTCAGCAGGATCGCGCCGACCGCGATGATGACGAGCACGGCGACGGTGAGCCGCCGGATGATGAGCACCTGGGTGCGGATGCGACGCGCCTGCCGGTTGTCGGGCACGTCGATGCGGAAGCGGTGCAGCCCGAGGTCCTCGAGGAAGATCGCGACCTGGCACGCGAGCCAGCAACCGGTCGCGATCGTGACGATCAGGAACGCGTGCGCGACCTCGTCGCGCCACGGGTAGGCGTCGGGGTTCCGCGGGATGCTCGACGTGAACGCGATCCAGAGCAGGACCACCAGCAGCACGGTGCGGAAGGGGTGCTTCGTCCGTCGCGAGAGCACGCCGGCCCAGCGTTCCCGGCGCGCGATCGCCCGGAGGACCAGGTGCAGGACGAGGGCGACGACGGCGGTGACGAGCAGGGCGAACCCGATCGCGACGAGGAGTCGGAGGAGGATGTCCATCCCTCCATGCAAGCAACGGACGACGGTCGTCGTTCAGGTTCGGGCCGCCGTCGGCTGTGCGGACGTTCAGTCGCCGCGGTTCGACCGAACCGGGTTTTGCGTGACGCCCCGGTCCGGTGCGCATGTAGGTTCTCTCGCATGACAGCGCAGAACGACACGGGTGGCAACCGAGCGCCGGCGAACGACTTCTCGCACGAGCAGGAGGGCTACCAGCACGGTCTGAAGCCCCGGCAACTGCAGATGATCGCGATCGGCGGCGCGATCGGCACCGGCCTCTTCCTCGGTGCCGGTGCACGCCTGCACACCGCGGGCCCCGCGCTCGCGCTGACCTACCTGGTCGCCGGGATCTTCGCCTTCTTCATCCTGCGGGCCCTGGGCGAGCTGGTGCTGCACCGCCCGTCCTCGGGATCGTTCATCTCGTACGCCCGCGAGTTCTACGGCGAGAAGTTCGCGTACGCCGCCGGCTGGATGTACTTCCTGAACTGGGCGATGACCTCGATCGTGGACACCACCGCGGTCGCGATCTACCTGCAGTACTGGTCGGCCTTCACCGCGGCGCCGCAGTGGCTGCTGGCGCTGATCGCCCTGATCGTCGTCCTCGCGGCGAACATGGTCGCCGTGAAGGTGTTCGGCGAGCTCGAGTTCTGGTTCGCCCTGATCAAGGTCGCCGCACTGGTGGCGTTCCTCGTCGTCGCGATCATCTGGCTCGTCTTCGCGTTCCCGGTCGAGGCCGGTGGCGAGGCCGTGCGCACCGGCTTCTCGATCTGGGGCGACAACGGCGGGCTGTTCCCGAACGGGCTGCTCCCCGCGGTCATCGTGATCCAGGGTGTCGTCTTCGCCTACGCCGCGATCGAGCTCGTCGGCACGGCATCGGGTGAGACGCAGAACGCCGAGAAGGTCATCCCGCGCGCGATCAACTCCGTCGTCTTCCGCATCGCGGTCTTCTACGTCGGGTCGATCGTCCTGCTCTCCCTGCTGCTGCCGTACACGGCCTACAAGGAGGGCGAGAGCCCCTTCGTGACGTTCTTCTCGTCGCTCGGCAACCCGCACGTCGGCGCGATCGTCGGCGGCATCATGAACTTCGTCGTGCTCACCGCCGCCCTGTCGTCGCTGAACGCCGGCCTGTACTCCACCGGACGCGCGCTCCACTCGATGGGCATGAACGGTTCGGCGCCGAAGTGGACCACGAAGATGTCGAAGGGCGGCGTCCCCTACGCCGGCATCCTGCTCACCGCCGCGTTCACCGTCGCGGGCGTCGTGCTGAACTACTTCGTCCCGAAGCAGGCGTTCGAGATCGCCCTGAACATCGCCAGCCTCGGCATCATCACCGCGTGGGGCACGATCATCCTGTGCCAGATGCGACTGCGCCAGTGGGCCAAGCAAGGGCTCGCGAAGGAACCCTCGTTCAAGCTCCCCGGGGCGCCGGTCACGGCGTGGCTGACCCTGGCGTTCCTCGCCTCGGTCATCGTCCTGATGGCGATCGACTACCCCGTCGGCACGTACACCATCGCGTCCCTCGTCATCATCATCCCGCTGCTCGTCGTCGGCTGGTTCCTGCAGCGTGACCGCATCCTGCGCATCGCCGCCCTGCGCGAGGGCGTCACCGGCCCCTACCCGATCGGCGTCCGCGACCCCGCCGCCTCGGTGCGACGCGACGGCGACGGGAGCTAGCGCTCCGCTTGTCCCCGGAACGCAAGGCCCCAGCGCCGAACACGAGCGGTCCGGCACCCGTCGCTACCATCAGCGGGTGCCGGACCGCTCTCCTTCTCCCACCCTCGACCTGCAGCTCAGCTGGCGAGGTGCCTACGGACGCCTCCGGGTGTTCGCGGATCGTCTCGAGGCCGAGACCGACTACCAGCGCGAGACCCGCACCGTGGTGCCGATGGACGCGGTGCAGGGGTGGCGCCTCGGACCGTGCGACGAGGACGCCGTCTGCGTGGAGTTCCTCGCCGGGCAGGACACCTACCGGGTGCTGCTCGACACCCCGGACGAGCAGCTCGCTGCGCTGGCGATCCGGAAGGTGCTCGGCCCGCCGCTGGAGTCCTGAGGACGCCGGTGCCGGGGCCCGCTGCCCCGTTGCCCGGGCCCCGTTGCCCGGGTGCCCGGCTGCCCGGCTCAGTCGTCGGTGTCGACGCGGTCGGTGACGACGTCACCGGAGCCGGCGTCGATGCGCACGCTGTGCTTGGTGCCGGACGAGTCGAGCACGTCGCCCTCCCAGACGACCGTGCCGACGTGGTCGTCGAGGCCGAGCTCGGTCACGGTCCCCGCGTGCAGGTCCTGGAAGGCGTCGACGGCCTGCTTGACGCTCAGGTCGGCGGCGGCGACGAAGCGCTCGTGCTCGGCCTTGTCGTCCGCGTCGGCGGCCTCGGTCTGCGGGGTGCCGGCGACCGAGGTGCCGTCGGCGTTCGTGTGCACCTCGTGCTCGGTGCCGTCCTTGGTCACGACGAGGACCTCGTAGGCGGAGGCGCCCTGCTCCTGCTCGACCGAGATGACGGTGCCCGAGCCGACCTCACCGCGTGCGGTGGCGACGGCGGCGAGCAGGGCCTTGTTCGAGCCGGAGGACGCCGAGCCGGACGATGACGAGCCGGTACCGGTGCCGGTGCCGGCCGGGTCCGTGGCCGACGAGCCGACCGAGCCGGAGCCGGCCGAGCCGGTGTCGTCGTCGGAGTCGTCGCTGGCGCAGCCGGTGAGTGCGAGCGCCGCGACGATCGGCAGGGCGGCGAACGCGGCGATGCGGCGGGCGGAGGGCTTCTGGTGCTGGGTACGGGAGTTCATGTGGACGAGCATCGCGTCGGGGTGCTGAAGCAGCCCTGAAGCCGCCTGTTCAGCCGCCGAGTGCGATGCGGACGACGAACCGTGCGCCACCGAGCGGGGACGCGACCACCGTCGTCTCGCCGCCGTGGGCCCGCACGGCGTCGCGGACGATGGCGAGGCCGAGCCCCGCGCCGCCGGCGTCCCGGCTGCGGGCCTCGTCGAGACGGACGAACCGTTCGAAGACCCGCTCGCGCTCGTCCTCGGGGACGCCGGTGCCGTCGTCGTCGACCGTGAGCACCGCGGACCCGTCGTGCTCGGTGAGCGACACGGCAACGCGTGTGCTCGCGTGCCGGACGGCGTTGTCGACGAGGTTCCGGACCACCCCCGCCAACACGCGCTCGTCGCCGAGGACCCGCGCTGCCGAGATCGCCGAGCCGTCCACCCGCACCACCGGCGCGTCGCCGTGCCGCTCGGGCGCGACACCCGCCGTCGACCGTGCCCGCGCGCGGGCCACCGCGTCGAGCGCGAGGTCGTCGAGGTCGACGGGGCGCCGCGTGCGGATCCCGCCCTCGTCGAGGCGGGAGAGCTCGAGCAGCCCGGTGACCAGGTCCTGCAGCCGCACCGCCTCGGACCGCACGACGTCGGCGAGGTCCGCCACCTCGGTCCGCTCCGGGTGCGCGACGGCGACCTCGGCGTGCTGCCGGATCGACGCGATCGGCGACCGGAGTTCGTGGGAGGCATCGGACACGAAGCGCCGCTGGCTCTCGGCGGAGCGTTCGAGGCGGTCGAGCATGGCGTTCATGGTGCTCGCGAGCCGGGCGACCTCGTCGCCGGTGTCCGGCACCTCGACCCGGGCGTCGGGACGGGCCGCCCGGATCGTCTCGACCTCGGTGCGCATCCGTTCCACCGGCCGCAGCGAGCGCCCGGTGACGGCCCAGGTGACCGCGACCAGCAGGAGCACCAGCACGGGCACCCCCACGGCGAGGAGCACGACGGCGGTGCGGACCGCGGTGTCGGCCTGGTCGAGCGTGGCGCCGTAGACGAGCGTCGCCTCACCGCCGCCGGGCAGGTCCACGTCGTCCGCCACGAGCAACCAGCGTTCGCCGTCGTGGGTCCACCGGGACTCGTCGGCGATCGGGAGGGCGTCCCCGTCGGCGTCCTCGCCGTGCGCCAGGACCGCCCCGCCGTCGCCGATCACCTGCACCAGGACGTCCTCGTAGCCGGTCACCGCGGCCGCACCGTCCGCCTCGACCCGGGAGGACACCTGCTCGAGACCCGCCTCGGCCGAGGTCCGCACGCCGTCGAGCAGCACGAGCCGCAGCACGACGACGAAGGCGACGGCACCGATGACCAGGGCCGCGAGGACGACGGCACCGGCGCCGAGCGTGGTGCGGGCCCGGACCGAACGGGCGCGCCGTGGCCTGCTTCGTGCGGCTCCGCTCGCACGGGGGTCCGGCCGCTCAGCCACCGTCGGCCGCCAAGCGGTACCCGGCGCCCCGGACCGTCTCGATCGCGGCACGCCCGAACGGTCGGTCGAGCTTCCGGCGGAGGTGCCCGACGTACACCTCGACGATGTTCGGGTCGCCCTCGAAGTCGACGTCCCAGACGTTCTCGATGACGTCGCGCTTCGACCGGACCTGTCCCGGGTGCCGTGCGAGGTACTCGAGCACGGCGAACTCGCGGCTGGTCAGCTCGACAGGGGTGTCGCCGCGGACCACGGTGCGCGCCGCGGGGTCGACCACCAGGTCGCCGAGCGTCAGGACGGTGGGGCGCTCGCGGGCACCCCGTCGGACGAGCGCCCGCAACCGTGCGACGAGCACCGGGTGCGAGAACGGCTTGGTGACGTAGTCGTCGGCCCCCGCGTCGAGCGCCTCGACCTGGTCCCACTCGCCGTCCTTGGCCGTCAGCATGAGCACGGGGGTCCAGTCGCCGTCGGCGCGGAGCTGCGCGCACACGGCCCAGCCGCTCAGGCCGGGCATCATCAGGTCGAGCACGATCGCGTCGTAGCGGAACTCACGCGCGTGCCACAGGCCGTCCACGCCGTCGTTCGCGACGTCGACGGCCCACCCCTCGGCCTCGAGGCCGCGGCGCACGCCGTCGGCGAGCCGGACCTCGTCGTCGACCACCAGCACACGCATGGGGTCGATCCTGCCGTGCCCCGCTGAAGCAGGGCTGAAGCGGCCCGCCAGCGCGGCTCGCGACGGTGCCCGGGCGGACGGGAGGCCCGTGGCGGCGCCGCCACGGGCCTCCCGTCGGGCGGTGGTCCGGACCAGGGCCGCGCCGACCCGGCGGGCTCAGACCAGCAGCAGGATCCCGGCGATCACGGACGCGACGGCGATCGCCAGCGCGATGAGCAGGAGCACGAGGTGCACCGTGTAGAACGTCGTCGGCTTGCCGGCGGCGTCGCGGGCACGGGAGTCCTTCGCGACGCGCTGGAAGAAGCGCGGCCAGGTGACGACGTTGAAGACGGCGCCGATGAACAGGACGACTGCGGCGAAGACGAGCACGGGACGATCCTAGTGAACGTTCGCGGCGACGATGCCGGTCCGGCGACGCCGGGCGGGTGGTGCTCGGCCGCCCCCAACGCGGCCGAGTCCCGACCCGGCAGGCCACAGGATCTGTAGCACTTGCTACAGACTGTACACGGCCTGTTCGGCAGCGTCGAGGGACTACGCCGTCTCGAGCGCGGCCTCGGCGTCGGCGAGGGCGGCACGCTCGGCGTCGGTCAGGGACGCCCGTGCACCCCGGACGCCGTCGTTGATCTCGACGATGCGGCGGCTGAGCCGGGTCGCGGGGTCGTCGGTCGGCGGGTAGGCGTTGTCCACGCCGATCCGTTCGTGCAGCGGTGCCAGGCGGCGGAGCGCATCGTCCACACGGCGGGCACGGCGGCGGCGGGAGATCCGGTGCCCGACGACGAGTAGGAGCATGCCGGACGCCACGCACAGCACGGCCCCCGGCGTGGTGATGTCGTAGGGCAGCGAGAGCGCGTGCGTGACGTCCAGGTCGCCGACGACGTGGGCGACGTCCATCACGACGACCACGACCATGCGGACGACCCCGAGCACCCCGCCGAGGACCAGGACCCACAGCCCCACCAGGTCGGTGGTCGTCCGGGCTTCGCGCAGCCGGAGCACGCAGATGAACCCCGTCGCGCCGAGGGCCACGCCGAGGTACACGGTCTGCGCGATCGAGTAGACGGTGGCAGCCGGATGCGAGCCGGCGTCGAGCATGAAGGTCGTCGTGGTCGCGGGCTTGTCGAGCACGGTGAACGCGACGACGACCACCACGACGACCGCGGCGAAGGACACCACGACCGCGTTCCGGAGCCAGGGCCGCGCCGCGCCGACCGCCTTCGCCACGCCCCACAGCAGCGTGCTCGTGCCGGCCACCATGAGGCAGTCGCTGATGACGGTGACGACGTTGAACCCGCCGAGCAGCGGGTCGAGCCACCGGTACAGCGGGTCGACGTTCGTCACGATGGTGGCGGCGAAGAGCAGGAACGTGAACGCCAGGGTGCGGTCCTGCCCGCGTTGCAGGACCAACAGCACGATCGTCCCGACGATGAGCAGCACCGCCTGGACGACGGCGATGATCACCCGAAGACCCCGCGGAAGGCGCTCGGGCGGCCGCGGTGCTGGCGGATCACGGTGGCCAGGCGGTCGGCGAAGACCTCGGCCTCGTGCTCGTAGGTGTTCGAGAACATCCCCCGGGCCAGCGCACGCTCGACCTTGTACTCGGGCAGGTCGGGGATGACGTCACGGATGTAGGCGCTCTGCGGGGCGTGCTCCTGGTGCCGGTGCAGGACGTGCCCGAGCTCGTGCCCGATCACGAACGAGCGGAACGTCGGCGAGGTCGTCGGCGAGATCATCACCAGGTGCGCGTGCTCGAGGGTGGCCACGAAGCCACACACCGGTTCGGCGGCCAGGAACGACTCCTCGCGCACCACGATCGGCTTGCCGACGACGTCAGCGGCGGCGGCGACGGCCTGGTCGACGTCCGACCACCCCTCGGCGGCACCACGAGCCCAGAACGCCTCGACGAGGGCGTCGGTCATGCGACGCTCCCCCGCTGTGATTCCTCCTCGAGCACCTCGGCGATGCGCCGCAGCGCGTCGGGTGAGAGTTCACCGGGGAAGGTCCGGGCCGCGAAGCCGCTCACGCGGGCGGACCGCAGGGACCGGACGAGGGCGAGCTGGGCACCGATCCGTTCCGGTACCTCGCTGTCCTCGAGCAGGAAGCGTTCGTCGACCTCGAAGTACCCGGCCAGCAGGCGCAGGAGCTCGGTGTCGCGGTTGCGGCGGCCGTCGCCGGAGAGCATGTAGGTCCACTTCGCCCGCGACAGCGACCCGCCGTGCGCCGCGACGTACTCCTCGATCGAGGAGAACGGCACCGGGGCGCCACGCTGCGACTCCTCGAAGTCGAGGAGCAGGTTGAGGCGGCGCGCGAGCTCGGCGGCGTCGAGCGCCCCGCCCTTCAGATCACCCGTGTCCATCTCGGACTCCTCCCCAGCCGTGTCCGCGCGACCTGTGGGTCCGGCGCGTGGACGCCATGCTAGCGCGGGTGCCCGGCACGCGCGCCGCTACCCTCGTGGGCATGCCCCGCCGCTTCCCCGCCACCGTCGCGGCACCGGTCGAGCACGAGATCGTCATCACGAAGTCGCGGTTCATCACCACCGTCGCGCCGGTGACCGGGGTCGAGGACGCCGACCGCGTGATCGCCGAGGTCCGCCGGCGGTACTGGGACGCCCGGCACAACTGCACGGCGATGGTCACCGGCGTGCTCGGCGACCAGGCCCGTTCCTCGGACGACGGGGAGCCCTCCGGCACCGCGGGCGTCCCGATGCTCGAGGTCCTGCGACGCCGCGGGCTGACCGACGTCGTCGCGGTCGTCACGCGGTACTTCGGCGGGGTGAAGCTCGGTGCCGGCGGACTGGTCCGGGCCTACTCGACCTCGGTGTCCGAGGCGCTCGACACGGCGCTCCTCGTCCGTCGCGAGGCATTGACGCAGGTGCGCTTCGACGTCGACCACGCCGACGCCGGGCGGCTCGACAACGTGCTGCGCGACTGGGTCCGGCACCACCACGCGACGCTCGGCCCGACCGAGTACGGGCAGGCGGCGACCTTCGAGGTGTGGGTCCCCCACGAGGCGCTCGGCGCCCTGACCGCCGACCTCGCCGCCGCGTCGGCCGGTTCGCTCGAACCCGTCATCGGCGAGGAGCGGATCGTCGACGTCCGCGCCGACTGAATTCGCAGTTCCTGCACACCTCGGGCGTGTCTCGGCATCGGCGTGGAAACCTGCCCGGAACGCACGAACGCCCCGACTCGATGAGCCGGGGCGTTCGTCTTGCGGTGCACCCCCTCGGACTTGAACCGAGAACCCACTGATTAAGAGTCAGTTGCTCTGCCAATTGAGCTAGAGGTGCATGTTCCGGCTTCCGTGCCGCAACGGGAATCAACAATAGCATGGGTTTCGCGCGCCCACGACCACTCGCGGGCACACGACGCGAACAGGAGCACCATGACCGACCGTCTCGTTCCCGGCGACACCGCCCCCGACTTCACGCTGCCCGACCAGGACGGCGTCGAGCACTCCCTCGCTGCCCTCCGCGGGAAGAAGGTCATCGTGTACTTCTACCCGGCGGCGTCCACCCCGGGCTGCACCACCGAGGCCTGCGACTTCCGCGACAACATGTCCTCGCTGCAGGCCGCCGGCTACGAGGTCCTCGGCGTCTCGAAGGACGAGCAGGCGAAGCTCAAGACGTTCCAGCACGAGCAGGCACTGACCTTCCCGCTGCTGAGCGACCCCGACCTCGCCGTGCACAAGGCCTACGCGGCCTGGGGCGAGAAGAACAACTACGGCAAGATCGTCACCGGCACGATCCGGTCCACGATCGTGGTCGACGAGGACGGCACCGTGCAGCTGCCGCTCTACAACGTCAAGGCCACCGGGCACGTGGCGAGCCTGCGGAAGAAGCTCGGCCTGGTCTGAGGGCCGGCCACGCACTGGAGGCCCGGTGCCGGTTCCGAGAACCGGCACCGGGCCTCCAGTGCGTGGCGGACCAGACCGTCTACTCGGCCGGACGCGCGAGCGCCGCCGTCACCGACCGCGACAGCACCAGCGTGATGCCGAGCAGGGCCGGGACGAGCAGCACCCAGCCGACCGCGGCGACGCGGAAGACACCCTGGAACGCCCCGATCGCGATGGCACCCTGCAGGACCTGCCAGACGATGATGCCGGAGCGCACCCACGCCCGGCCCTGCCACAGGCCGTTCAGCAGCGCGCCGAGCCAGAGCGCAGCGACGGCGACGAGGACGGTGAGGGCGATGCCGGACGCGATGCTCGTGGCCGGGGCGACGACCAGTTCGACGATCAGGACGATGGTCACGACCACCAGCGCGAGGAACTCGAGGCCGACCACGGCGAGCAGCCCCAGCATCGCCGGCGACCGGCGCGCGACGGGCGTGGAGGGTTCGGTGTCGTTCGGGGTGTCGTCGTGCACAGTGATCCTCCAGCATCGGAACCCTTGATTTGGCCCTACCAGTATGGAACGATATTGGAGGTCGTTTGGACGGCACGATGTGGTGTGCGTCTCCCGTGGTTCATCGCTCCTCCCCCGAGCGTCTCGCGGGCGTCAGACACGCTTCCTGCGGACTCCTCCCCACAGTTGTCCCCTCCATGCCGCATGCATGGTCAGCGGTCCGATCCCCCGAACCACGGCCCCGGCCTGCCGTTCGAGCATCGACATCAAGGAGCACCACACATGGACTGGCGTGACAAGGCTGCCTGCCTCACCGCAGACCCCGAGCTCTTCTTCCCCGTCGGGAACACCGGGCCCGCCGTCGACCAGATCGAGAAGGCCAAGTCGGTCTGTGCGCGTTGCACGGTCACCGAGATGTGCCTGCAGTACGCACTCGAGAACAACCAGGACTCGGGTGTCTGGGGTGGTCTCAGCGAGGACGAGCGTCGTGCGCTGAAGCGTCGCGCCGCCCGCGCTCGCCGCGCGTCCTGACCCCGGTCGTCTGACACCACGACGCCCGTCGTCCCCTCGGGGGCGGCGGGCGTCGTCGTGAGCGCGGTGCGGGTTCTGCAGAACACCGGTGTTCACGCGTCGAACACCGGAACGCGGGTGTTCGACCGGTGAACACCGGTGTCTTGCGGACTCGAACCGCCGGGCGGCGTCAGGCGGCGGGGGCGGTCAGCCAGCGGAACGGGATGGTGATCGTCACCTCGGTGCCGCTGCCCGTCAGGGTGTGCCAGTCGATGGTGCCGCCGAGCTCACCCTGGATGAGCGTGCGGACGATCTGCGTGCCGAGGCCCGAGCCGACCTTGCCCTCGGGGAGCCCCACGCCGTTGTCGCGGACCTCGATCTCCAGGTGGTCGTCGAAGCGGCGGGCGACGATCTCGACCTCGCCGTCGCGGCCGTCCAGCCCGTGCTCGACGGCGTTCGTCACGAGTTCGGTGAGGCCGAGCGCGAGCGGCGTCGCGGCCTCGGAGGGCAGCACGCCGAACTCGCCGGTCTTCTTCGGGTGCACGGTGGTGTTGTGCGACGCGGCGACCTCGGTCACCAGCTTGAGCACCGAGTCGAACACCTCGTCGAAGTCCACCGTCTGGCTGAGGCCGCTCGACAGGGTGTCGTGCACGACGGCGATGGCGGCGACGCGACGCATGGCGTTCTGCAGCGAGGTCCGCGCTTCGTCCGAGTGCGTGCGACGCGCCTGGATCCGCAGCAGGGACGCCACCGTCTGCAGGTTGTTCTTCACGCGGTGGTGGATCTCGCGGATCGTGGCGTCCTTGGTGATGAGCTCACGCTCCTGGTGCCGCAGCTCGGACACGTCGCGGCAGAGCACGATGGCACCGATGCGCTCACCGTGGTCGCGGAGCGGGATCGAGCGGAGCGACACCGTGACGCCCTTCGACTCGATGTCCGCCCGCCACGGTGCGCGGCCGGTGACGACGAGCGGCAGGGACTCGTCGACGTCGAGCTGGGCGCCGATGAGCTCGGTGGTGACCTCGGCGAGGGACTTCCGCTCGAGCTCGCCCTCGAAGCCCATCCGGTTGAACGCGCTCAGACCGTTCGGGCTCGCGAACGTGACGATGCCGGCGGTGTCGAGCCGCAGCAGACCGTCGCTGGCACGGGGCGCCCCACGACGGGGGCCCGCCGGTGCACCGAGGTCGGGGAAGTCACCGGTGGCGATCATGCCGAACAGGTCGTTCGCGCTCGCGGTGAAGTTGAGTTCCTGGCGGCTCGGGGTCCGCATCTCGTCCTGGTTGGAGTGCCGGGTGACGACGGCGATCGGTCGCTCGGTCGTCTCGGCGCTCTTCGCGCTCAGGCGGCGGAGCACCGGGATCGCGCGGACACGGGTCGGGGTGTCCTCGTACCAGTCCGGCTCGGCGGAGTCGACGACCCGTGATCCGGCGAAGCTCTCGGTCACCTGGCCGCGCCACTCCTCGCGGATCTCCTGGCCGACGATGTCCCGGTAGAACAGCGTCGCCGCGGAGCTCGGCCGGGCGTGGGCGACGGCCACGAACGAGCCGTCCTCGGCGGTCGGGACCCAGAGCACCATGTCGGCGAAGGACAGGTCGGCGAGGAGCTGCCAGTCCCCCACGAGCAGGTGGAGCCACTCCACGTCTGCTTCCGAGGAACGGCCTTGCGCGAGGACGAGGTCACTGAGGGTCGACACCCAGCCAGTCTAGGTCCGCTGCCTTGTGGAGAACGTCGCCCTCTCCACAGGGTAGACCGGTGTGTATTTCGTATGTCGCACGCCCCATACGCTCGCTCCAACGACGGAAGGGGCAGGGGTGGCAGAGCAGGCACGCCGCATCGATCACGAGACGACGACGGCGCACCCACCGCCGCTGCGGATCGTCGAGCCGGCGCCGGAGCCCGCCGTGGTGACCGGTCCCCCGGACCCGGCGACGACCGCACGGGCGCTCGGGCTCTGCGTCGCCGAGGTGCTCACCGGCGCGCGGGAGGTCGACAGCATCGCCCGCTGGATCAGCGATGACGTGCAGCGCCACCTGCAGCAGCGCGCCGCGGTCGCCGCGCATGCCCGGGGCTCCGGGCGGCGCCCACGCGGGCGCCCGGTGCTCCGGGTCGGCAGCGTGCTCGTCTGCCGCCCCGCGGCGGGCGTCGCCGAGGCGACGGTGGTCGTGCACGCGCGCAGTCACGCTCGGGCGGTCGCCATGCGGCTCGAAGAGCGACACGGACGGTGGCAGGCGACCGCGATCGGGGTCCTGTAGCCGGGCCGCGGACGGACGGGAGGCCCGGTGCCAGCTGGCACCGGGCCTCCCGTCCGTCGGCGGTCACGCTCGGTGAGCAGAAATGGTCGGGTCCCGATGTGGGACCCGACCATTCCTGCTCACGATGCGCTCGCGCGCAGACGCTAGTTCTTCTTGGCCGCCTGGCGACGCTCGGCGCGGTTGCTCGCCGCGGCCTGACCGGAGGCGGTGGCCGCGTTGCCGAACGCGGAGCCCTGCTCCGGCTCGGCGGCCGCTTCGGCCTCGGCCTGGGCGCGCTGCGCACGAGCGGTCGCGGCCTGCTCGAGGCGACCCTTCTCGTCGCGGACCTCGACCTCGCCGTCGATCGACGGTGCCGAGTACTCGAGGCCGGAGACCTCGTCCTCGCCGAGACCCTTGGCCTCGATCACCGCGTTCTCGCCGTCGGACTGCACCTGGACCTCGAGGTTGAAGAGGTAGCCCACGGACTCTTCGCGGATCTGCCCCATCATCGTCTGGAACAGGGCGTAGCCCTCGCGCTGGTACTCGACCAGCGGGTCGCGCTGCGCCATCGCGCGGAGGCCGATGCCGTCCTTGAGGTAGTCCATCTCGTACAGGTGGTCGCGCCAGCGGCGGTCGATCACCGAGAGCACCACGCGACGCTCGAGCTCACGCATCGCCTCGTCGCCGAGGAGCTCCTCGCGCTGCTGGTAGGCCAGCTTGGCGTCGGAGAGGATCTCGCGGGCCAGGAAGTCACGCGATGCCTTGCCCTTCGAGCCGGCCTCGGTGATGACCTCGTCGATGGAGATCGAGATCGGGTAAAGCGTGCCGAGCTCGGTCCACATGGCGTCGAGGTCCCAGTCGTCCGGGGAGCCTTCGCCGGTGTGGCTGTCGATCACGTCGTCGATGACGGCCTTGAGGAACGACTGCGCGCGGTCGTGCAGGTCGTCGCCCTCGAGGATGTGGCGGCGGTCGCTGTAGATCGCCTCGCGCTGGCGGTTCAGGACGTCGTCGTACTTCAGGACGTTCTTGCGGATCTCGGCGTTGCGGCCCTCGACCTGCGCCTGGGCGGAACGGATCGCACGGCCGACGAGCTTGTTCTCGATCGCCAGGTCGTCCGGCACGTTCGAGCGGCCCATGAGGCTCTCGGCGGCACCGGAGTTGAACAGGCGCATCAGGTCGTCGGTCAGCGACAGGTAGAAGCGGCTCTCGCCCGGGTCACCCTGGCGGCCGGAACGACCACGCAGCTGGTTGTCGATGCGGCGTGACTCGTGGCGCTCGGTGCCGAGCACGTACAGGCCGCCGACGGCGCGGACCTTGTCGCCCTCTTCCTCGACCTCGGCCTTGACCCGGGCGAACACGTCGTCCCACTCGGCCTCGTACTCGTCGGGGGTCTCGGTCGGCGACAGGCCCTTGGCGTGCATCTCCTGCACGGCGAGGAACTCCGCGTTGCCACCGAGCATGATGTCGGTACCACGACCGGCCATGTTCGTCGCGACGGTCACGGCGCCGAAGCGACCGGCCTGGGCGACGATCGCGGCTTCACGTGCGTGGTTCTTCGCGTTGAGGACCTCGTGCTTGACGCCCTGCTTGGCGAGGAGCTTCGACAGGTACTCGGACTTCTCGACGCTCGTGGTGCCGACGAGGACGGGCTGGCCCTTCTCGTGGCGCTCCGCGATGTCCTCGGCGACCTGCTCGAACTTCGCCTTCTCGTTCTTGTAGACGAGGTCGGTCTGGTCGATGCGCTGCATCGGCTTGTTCGTCGGGATGGGCACGACGCCGAGCTTGTAGGTCGACATGAACTCGGCCGCCTCGGTCTCGGCGGTACCGGTCATGCCGGAGAGCTTCTGGTAGAGGCGGAAGTAGTTCTGCAGCGTGACGGTGGCGAGGGTCTGGTTCTCGGCCTTGACCTCGACACCTTCCTTCGCCTCGATCGCCTGGTGGATGCCCTCGTTGTAGCGGCGGCCCATCAGGATGCGGCCGGTGTGCTCGTCGACGATGAGCACCTCGCCGTTCATCACGACGTAGTCCTTGTCCTTCTTGAACAGGGCGACGGCCTTGATGGAGTTGTTCAGGAACGAGATGAGCGGGGTGTTCGCCGACTCGTACAGGTTCTCGATGCCGAGGTAGTCCTCGACCTTCTCGATGCCGGGCTCGAGGACACCGACGGTGCGCTTCTTCTCGTCGACCTCGTAGTCCTCGCCCGGGGTGAGGCGCTTGGCGATCGAGGCGAACTCGGTGAACCAGCGGTTGGCCTCGCCCGAGGACGGACCGGAGATGATGAGCGGCGTGCGGGCCTCGTCGATGAGGATCGAGTCGACCTCGTCCACGACGGCGAAGAAGTGGCCGCGCTGCACCATGTCGGAGGCCTGCCACGCCATGTTGTCGCGCAGGTAGTCGAAGCCGAACTCGTTGTTGGTGCCGTACGTGATGTCGGCGGCGTACTGCTCGCGGCGCTCGGCCGGGGTCTGGTTCGCGATGATGCAGCCGGTGGTCATGCCCAGCGCGCGGAAGACGCGGCCCATGATCTCGGACTGGTACGACGCCAGGTAGTCGTTGACCGTGATGACGTGCACGCCGCGCGACGGGATCGCGTTGAGGTACGCGGCGGTCGTCGCGACGAGGGTCTTGCCCTCACCGGTCTTCATCTCGGCGATGTTGCCGAGGTGCAGTGCCGCACCACCCATGAGCTGCACGTCGAAGTGCCGCATGCCCAGGGTCCGCTTCGCGGCTTCACGCACGGCGGCGAACGCCTCGGGCAGGAGGTCGTCGAGGGTCTCGCCGTTGGCGTACCGCTCGCGCAGCTCCTTGGTCTCGTCGTGGAGTTCCTCGTCGGTGAGGCTCGAGAAGTCGTCCTCGAGGTCGTTGATGGCCGAGGCGTACGCCTTCAGCCGGCGGAGGGTTCGTCCTTCGCCGATGCGGAGGACCTTCTCCAGCACGTTTGCCACGTGAACTCCTTACGAGGTCGTCGCGCGCGACCTGCACGCCCGATCGACCAGTCATGCTAGCAACCCGCGAACCCACGGCGCTGTGAGCGGCGCGGCTGTCGCGGACACGGGTGTGCGCGGCCCGCGAACGGACCGCGCACACGGTGCGGGACCGGAGGCCCCGAGTCGGATCAGGCGATCGCGGCTGCGCGCTCCGCGTCGGTGTCGACCGCAGCCGGCGCCTGGCCTGCGGGCACCTCGTCGATGCCGATCACGCCGTAGTCCCAGCCCTTGCGTCGGTAGACGACACTCGGACGGCGGGTCTCGGCGTCGAGGAACAGGTAGAAGTCGTGCCCGACGAGTTCCATGTAGTACAGGGCGTCGTCGACCGTCATCGGGGCGGCCTCGAAGACCTTGTGCCGGATGACGACCGGGCTGTAGACCTCGTTCTCGTCCTCGGCGGCCTCTTGATCGACGACCGGGACGGCACCGGTCGCGACGTCCTCGATGAGCTTGCCGTCGGCCGGGACGACGCCCATGCCGTCGAAGCCGCTGCCGGCGGCCTCGGCGACCGAGGTGGGGCGGTGCCGGCCGTGGTGCACCTTGCGGCGGTCACGCGCCCGACGGAGGCGTTCCATGATCCGCGCGAAGGCGAGGTCGAAGGCGGCGTACTTGTCCGACGCCGCGGACTCGGCCCGTACGAGCGGCCCCGGTCCGATCAGCGTGAGCTCCACGCGGTCCTCGCCCTGGCTGCCGCTCGACTTCTCGTGGTGGCGGCTGATGCGCACCTCGAAGGCGAGGGCGCGGTCGGCGAGCACGTCGATCTTCTCGGACTTCTGTTCGACGTAGGTGCGGAAACGGTCGGTGACCCCGACGTTCCGGCCCGTGATCGTCACGTCCATGTGGCGGCTCCCATCCAGTGTCGGCGCGTCGCCTCCGTCCGGCGACCCGAACGCCTTGTCGCGAGGCTAGACCCGGCGCACCCTCGGCGTCACGGGGAGGCGGCGAGTCCGCCGGACACTCACCGGACACACAGCGGCCACCGGGTGTTCACCGAGCATCAGTCGTCGACGCTCGCCACGGCGACGCAGCGCACCACCCGACCGCCCGCCGCCCGCACCGCTCGGACGCCCTCGGCCATCGTGACGCCCGTCGTCACGACGTCGTCGACGAGCACGACGTCGCGGCCGTCGACACCGGTCGCCCGCAGGGTCCCGACGGTCGCGGCGACGCGTTCCACCGCCGACCGCTCCTTCTGCCCCGGTCCGGATCGCCGTCGTCCGGCAGGGGTCCGGCCGAGGCGCCCCGTGTGCCGGACACCACCACGGGCGAGCAGCAGCACCACCGGGTCGAACCCACGGCGTCGGCCACCCGCGCGGGACGGCGGAACCCGGAGCACCACGGTGCCGTCCGGGGCCGCGGCGAGCGCCGCGCGGACGAGGACACCGAAGCGGACGCCGAGCGGACGGGCGACGTCGACCCGGCCCCGGAGCTTGAGTTCGAGCACCAGGGTGCGGACCAGCCCCTCGTACTCGAAGGCCGCGTCGAGCCGGACGCCGGCGACCAGCCGGACCCGCCGGGGCCGTGCGTCGAGCGCCGCGCGGCACGGTGGGCAGAGCGCGCGGTCCGGGCGGCCGCAGCCCAGGCAGGCGACTGGCAGGAAGAGCCCGAGCACGGCGAGCAGGGCGTCACGCCACGGGGTGGGGGCGTCGTCAGGGGGCATGCCCACGACTGTGGTGGTGACCGGACGACGGCGGTGGGCCGGCGTGCCGGACGGTGGACGGGCCTCCAGGCCGGGTGGGGTGTGGAGGACGGTGGCGTCAGCGCTGGACGCCGAGCACGTCGGCGGTGACGCCCGTCGAGTCCCAGCCGCCCCCGGTGGACTGCAGGACGTCGCCGCTCGACATCCGCAGCAGCAGCGCGCCGCCGCTGCCGCCGCTGATCGCGGTGGCGCGCCCGTCGGGCTTCGGCAGGGTGCTCGACTTGCCGCCGATGGTGGTGCGGACGATGTTCGGACCGGTCGGCGTCTGCCCGACCGAGGCGACGTCGGTGTCGTTCACCCACGTGGCGTCGACCGCGGTGCCGCTGGCGGCCTGCACCCGGACCGGGGCGCCGAACGAGGTCGGTGACCGGTCGGAACCGCGGATGATCGCCATCACGTACAGGCCGGGGCCGTCCGCGGTCTCGATGAGCGCGAGGGCCCTGGTGGAGTCGCGGGACACCTGGAACGACACGAGGTCGCCGCGCGGCAACGTGGTGCGCACCTGGTGGGGGTCGCCACCGAGGCCGTACGCGGTGATGTGACGGGTGTCGGACTGCTGCCCCACCCAGACGAAGCCGAGGTCGTCGACGGCGGGGGCGACGAGGTCCTCGCGGGCGTCGACGCGCAGGCGGTCCTTGCCACGCACGACGACGACGCCGTCCCGGTTGCCGACGGCGGCGGTGGTGCCGGACGCCGACAGGGCGATCGAGGTCGGGTCGAGGCCGGCGATCGCGGCCCCGACGCCGCTGCCGAGTTCGGCGACCTTGCCGGTGCCCGAAGCGGCGTAGCCGACGACGCCGTCCTCGTCGACCAGGGGGCGGGGGTCGACGTCGGGGTTCTGCTGGGCGTCGGCTCCCCCGGAGTCCGGCACCGACAGCGTCGCGCCCTCGATCGTCATCGACACCGACGAGATGGTGGCGACCGAGGCGAGGGACTTGCTGAGCTGTTCGCGCATCCGCACCTTGTCGACGGTGCTCGCGCGCAGGGCGTCGCTCGACAGGTCGACCAGGGCGGTGCCGCTGTCGATCGTCACCGCGTTGAGGGACAGCTGGGTGCCCTCCGGGAACGACGAGACGACGGCGCCCTTCAGCCAGTCGGCGGGGCCGGCGAGCAGGGCGCTGGCGATGCGCGTGCTCGTGGAGGACCGAGCGAGGAACCAGCGCTGGTCGGGCACCAGGAAGCGGTAGGTCGGGTCGTAGAAGTACAGGGCGTGCGACTGGAACACCGACTCGAAGCTGACCGGCGACAGGATGATGCCGTCCGGGGCGTAGGCGATGCGCCACTCGCCGTCCTCGCGGACGAACTGGAACGTCAGCGTCGACGAGGTCGGGCGGACCGCCTGGGTGTACTCCCCGTCGGAGTCGACCGTGGCGCTGGCCGTCATCGTGTAGGTGAGCTCGCGGTCGTCGGCGCGCTCGACGGTGCCGCTGCCGTCCCGGATCGTGACGCCCTGCCGCGGGTTCCACCGCTGGGCGAAGTCGGCGGCCAGGAACTGCCGGGCGATCGCGTAGTTGTCCTGCGCACCGGTGGCGGCGGCGATGAACCCGCGGAGGATCGCCGTCTGGTCGGACCCGGTGATCGGCTTGTCCGGCCGGAAGTCGACGCCCGAGAGCGACTCGTCCTTGATCGTCTGCCCGGTGCGCACGGCACCGTCGGTCGGGATGGCCGCACAGGCGGTGACCGCGAGCAGGCTGACCGCGGCGAGCGCGACGGCGAGGACGTGGCGGATCCGGTGGCGCATCAGGACTCCTCTCGCACGGCGCGGGGGCCGTCGTACGACTCGTCGAGCTCGGGCAGCGGGATGGCCGAGGTGGCGGTGGTGCCCTGCTCGTTGCGGGGCAGGGTGAGCACGAACGTCGATCCCTCGCCCGGTCGGGACCACACGTCGATGCGTCCGCCGTGGAGCTTCGCGTCGCCGAGGCTGATCGCGAGGCCGAGGCCGGTGCCGCCGATGGTGCGCTTGCGGCTCGGGTCGGCCCGCCAGAAGCGGTCGAACACCCGTGCGGCGTCCTCCGGCGGCATGCCGACGCCCTGGTCGCGGACGGCGATGGCGACGGTGCGGGCGTCGCTGTCGACGACGACCTGCACGGGCTTCGCGTCCCCGTGCTCGATGGCGTTGCCGACGAGGTTGCGCAGGATCCGTCGGACCCGCTTGGCGTCGAGCCGCATCGTGGTGTGGCCGCCGGGGGTCGCGAGCTGCAGCTCGACACCGGCACGCTCGGCCAGCGGGCGGAACTCCTCGACGATGTCCGCGGCGAGGGAGGCCGGCACGACGGGTGCGGTGTCGAGCTGCACCGCCTGGGCGTCGTACCGGGAGATCTCGAGCAGGTCGGCGAGGAGCATCTCGAAGCGCTCCACCTGCGCGTGCAGGAGCTCGGCGGACCGGCCGACCGACGGTTCGAACGCGTGCCGGGAGTCGTAGAGCATGTCGCCGGCGAGCCGGATCGTGGTGAGCGGGGTACGGAGCTCGTGCGACACGTCGGAGACGAACCGCTGCTGCACGCGGGAGAGCTCGGCGAGCTGGGTGATCTGGCGGCTGACCGCCTCGGCCATCCCGTTGAAGCTCCGCGCCAGGGTCGCCAGGTCGTCCTGGCCGCGCACCGGGATGCGCTCGTCGAGGCGCCCCGCGGCGATCTTCCGGCTCGTCTCGGCGGCTCCGCGGATCGGCACGACGACGAGCCGGACGACGAGCGAGGTGACCAGGGCGATGAGCACCATGAGCGCCACACCGCCGATGGAGAGGGTCTGGGAGACGAAGTCCAGGGTCTGCTGCGCGTCGGAGAGGTCGTAGACCAGGTAGAGCTCGTACTGGCCGGCGCTCGGGATCTGCAGCGTGGAGCCGACGGCGAGCCCCGGCACCCGGCGCCCGTCGTCGTCGAGTTCGACGGGCTGCAGGCTGAGCCGACCGGTGTTCTGCGCGACCTCCTTGCGCAGGGCATCGGTGATCACCGCGTCCGGGAAGTCCTGGCTGGCGATGGTCTGCAGCGTCTGCGGGGTGGACTGGTCCGGGCTCCGCTCGATGGCGATGCTCGTGCCGCCCGGGCTCGTCGTGTTCGACAGGATCGCCTGCTGGGCCTCGTTCTGCAGGGTCTCGAGCTCGGACTGGTTGTTGTCCTCAGCTGCCGTGGCCGCGTCGAAGATCCCCTGGGCGACGATGGTGGCCCGTGCGGACTCGGACTCGATCTGGTCGCGGCGCTGCGAGTAGACGTTCGTCGAGATGCTCACCATGACCGCGGTGCCGATGATCCCCACCGCGAGCCCGGTCGTCATCACGGTGATGGCGACCGAGCGGAACATGAGCGAGCGCCGCCACAGGTAGGCGATCGGACGCCAGGCGCGTCGGAGCCAGCGCCGCATCCGGCGGCGGCTGCGGTCGACGACGCCGATCGAGACGGTGGTGCTGCCGGCCCCACCGGCACCGCTGGCACCGCCGGACCCACCGGCGCCGGTGGCCCGGCCGGCGCCGCCGACCCGGCCCGAGCGTGCCGAGCCCGACGGGCGCGTCGAGGGCGGCACGGTGCTCAGGCTCCTCCGGCGCGGTACCCGACGCCGCGGACCGTGGTGACGGTCTTCGGGTTGTCCGGGTCGTGCTCGATCTTCGCGCGGAGCCGCTGCACGTGCACGTTCACCAGACGGGTGTCCGCCTTGTAGTGGTAACCCCAGACCTGCTCGAGCAGCATCTCGCGGGTGAACACCTGGTTCGGCTTCTCGGCGAGCGCCCGGAGCAGGTCGAACTCGAGCGGCGTGAGCGCGATCACGGTGTCACCGCGGCGCACCTCGTGCCCGGCGACGTCGACCGTGACGTCGCCGACGTGCAGCACGGTGGCGTCGGACGCGCTCGGCCGCAGGCGGGTCCGGATGCGCGCGACGAGCTCCTTCGGGTTGAAGGGCTTCACGACGTAGTCGTCGGCACCGTTCTCGAGCCCGAGGACGACGTCGGCGGTGTCGCTCTTCGCCGTGAGCATGATGATCGGCGTGCCGCTCTCGGCACGGATGCGCTTGCACACCTCGATGCCGTCGATGCCGGGCAGCATGACGTCGAGCAGGACGAGGTCCGGCTTGGTGGCGTGGAACGCGTCGACGGCGTCGTTGCCGTCGGCGCTGAACTCGGGTTCGTACCCCTCGGAGCGGAGCACGATGCCGATCATCTCGGAGAGGGCCTGGTCGTCGTCGACGACGAGGATGCGCGGTGTCATGTGATCTGGACTCCGGGTGGCGTGCGGGTGCCGTGGTCGGCACGTGTCCCCACACGATAGCCGAGGCCCCGCCGCGCCGGGTTTTCCGCCAGGATGGGGGTGGACCGTGCATCGCTGGCTCGGTCCGACACGACGAGGGGGCTGGAGTCATGTCCGATTGGCACACACCGGGCGGTGGGCAGCAGGGTGCGCCGACGCCGCCGGCGTCCGGACCGGCGCGGGGACCAGGACCCCAGCCTGGAGGCCCGCCCCGCTTCTCCGTGCCGCCGCAGCCCGCCCCGGGGCCGGGTCCGGGGCGACCGGGCGGTCCGTCCGGTGGCTCGCGTCCGGTGATCCCGCTGCGCCCGCTCGGCCTCGGGGACATCCTGGCCGGGGCGTTCACCGTCTTCCGCCGGAACGCCCGCGTGCTGCTGCTCTGGAGCGTGCTGCTGAGCGGTGTGCTCGGCCTGCTCTCGACGCTGGCCAGCACCTTCGGGCAGCAGGCGTTGCAGTCGCGGATGTTCTCGGCCCTCGACGGCGGCAGCGGTGCCGACTCGGTCGTCGCGGGCACGCTGACGCTCACGGCACTGCTCTCGGTCGTGCTGCCGTTCCTCGCCTACCTCGGTCGCGGGTTCCTGGTGGCGCCGGTCGCCGCCGACACCGGGCAGCGGGTCCTCGGCCGTCGCGCCACGTTCCGGGGGCTGTGGGCGCTGCTCGCCGGCCGCCGGTGGTCCGTCGTCGCGTGGATGCTCGTGCAGATCGGGGCCGGCGCGGTCCTCGCGATCCTGGCCGGACTCGTGTTCTTCGGGGTGTTCGCGGCCATGGGTGCCGCCGACTCCGGCACCGGGTGGTTCGTGCTGGTGCTCGTGCTGTTCGTGCTCGGCATCGGTGTCGTCGTCGTGTGGCTCGCCACGCGCTTCGTGCTCACCGTCCCGACCATCGCGCTCGAGGGCCGGCCGGTCTTCGCCGCAGCCGCACAGTCGTGGCGCCTGACCCGCGGGGCCTTCTGGCGGACCTTCGGCATCCTGCTGCTCGTGCAGCTCATGTTCGGGTTCGCGGCGTCCATCGCGTCGATCCCGCTCACCATCGGCGCCGTGCTCGTCGGGGGCACGTTCGACCCGCTCGGGCAGACGGGTGGCACGTCGGGAGCCGGCACCGGTGCGGTCATCGCCATCGTCGTCGGCAGCCTGCTCGCGATCGCGGTGCAGTGCATCACCGACGTGCTGAGCGCCTCGATCACGACGTTCCTCGCCATCGACCGGCGGATCCGCACCGAGGCCCTCGACCAGCGGATCGCGTCGCACCTGGACTCCGGGCAGCCGACCGACCCGTTCGCACCGTCCGAGCCCGTCGCACGCCCGCCGTGGCCGCCGCAGCAGCAGTGGGGTGGCCAGCAGTGGCAGGCGCAGCAGCAGCAGCAGCCGTGGCCGGGGCAGCAGCAGTGGCAGCCGGCCCAGCAGCAGCCGTGGCAGCCCGGTCAGCAGCAGCCGCCGTGGCAGCCCGGTCAGCAGCAGCCGCCGTGGCAGCCCGGTCAGCAGCAGCCGCAGCAGCAACCGTGGCAGCAGGGTCCGGGCCAGGCGCCGCCGAACGGCTCCGCGTGACGGCGGTCGACCCGGACGAGGCGCGTCGCCTGCTCGAGCGCGAACTCGAGCGGTCCGCCTACGACGGTGCCCGGCCGACGTGGTGGGACCGTGCCTCGCGCTCCTTCCTCGACTGGCTCGGGTCGCTCCGCGCCGACGGCATCGACTCCCCCGCGGCGGCCCGCACCGCGCTGGTGATCGCGATCGTGGTGCTCGTCGCGGTCGTCGTGCTCGTCGTCGTCGCCCGCGGACTCCCCCGCCGGCGCGCGCGGGCCGGTGACGGTGACACCGGCGGGGTGTTCGACGCCGACGACCTGCGCTCCGCCCGGGAACTCCTCGAAGCGGCCCAGGCCGCCGTCCGTCGCGCCGACTGGTCGGCAGCGGTGCTCGACGGGTTCCGCGCGATCGCCAGGGGTCTCGGCGAGCGCGACCTGGTGCCCGACGTGCCCGGAGCCACCGCGCGGACGATCGCCGCACGGGGCGCCGTGCCGTTCCCCGCGTCGGCCGGTGCACTCGATGCGGCAGCGACCGCCTTCGACGCGGTCCGGTACCTCGGTGCCGAGGCCGACGAAGCCGCGGCCATGCGCGTGCTCGACACCGAGCGGACCGTCCGGCAGGCCCGGCCCGCCCGGGCCGAGGGACCGGTGGTGCCGGCATGACGACCGACACCACCACGCGGACGAGCGCCGGGCCGACTCCTGCTCGGGCTCCGGCTCCGGTCGAGGGACGCCGGTTCCGCATCGGGTTCTGGGTCGCGATCGTCCTGGTCGGCGTCCTGCTCGCCGCGCTGACCGCCGTCGTGCAGGGCACCGACCCGGACGCACCGCGCGCACTCGACCCGACCTCGACGACGGCCAGTGGTTCGGCCGCGCTCGTCCGGGTGCTCGAGCAGCGGGGCACCGCGGTCTCCGTCACCGACACCGTCGACGGCGTCGGCGGGATCGACGGCGGCACGGTGTTCATCGACGACGCCGACGGGGCGCTCGACCCCGCCGTCGCGGAACGCATCGCCCGCACGGCCCGGCACGTCGTGGTCGTCGGGACGAGCGGCGCCGGCCTCGATGCGCTGCTCGGGTTCCCGGTCGACCCGCCCGCCCAGATCGACGGTGACGCCACCGTCTCGACGGCCTCGTGCGGGATCCCGGCGGCGGCCTCGGCGGCGCGGGTGACGACCGCCGGCTCCGGGTACACCGTGGACGACGCGACCGCCGAACGGTGCGCGCCGACCGGCGAGGGCGGCTCCCGGGTCTGGGGCATCGTGCGCACCACGACCCCGGGCGGTGACGTCACCCTGCTCGGCACGACCTCGGCGTTCCGGAACGACACGATCGCCACCGCCGGGAACGCCGCGCTCGCCCTCGGGCTGCTCGGCGCCGACGAGCGACTCGTCTGGTACACCCCGGCCGTCGGCACCCCCGACGCCGCACCGACCCTCGGCGAGCTCGCCCCGCCGTGGGTCCCGAGCGCCCTCGCACTGCTCGCCCTCGTCGCCGTGGCGGCCGGTGTCTGGCGGGGCCGACGGCTCGGCCCGCTCGTCGTCGAGCGGTTGCCCGTCGTCGTCCGTGCCGCGGAGACCACCGAGGGTCGCGCCCGCATGTACGCCCGCACCCGTGACCGCACCCACGCCCTCGACACCCTGCGCGTCGCCGCCGTCCGCCGCATCGGCCGGATGCTCGGACTTCCCCGATCGGCCCACGTCGACGAGGTCGTCCGGACCGCGGCCCAGGCCACCGGCATCCCGCACACCCGTGTCGGCGCCGTGCTCGTCGGCGGGACCACCGACGACGACCGTGCACTCGTCGACGGCACCGCGGCGCTCGACGACCTCGAACGCACCGTCCGCCGGGCGACCTCCGGTGACCGACCGACCTCCGACCCCGACCGACCAGGAGCACGACCGTGACCGACCTGCCCCCTGCCACCACCGAGCACACCGCACCGGAGCACGACCCCACGACCGCGGCCGGCTCCGACCTGCGCGACGCGTTCGGCCGGGTCCGCACCGAGGTCGCCAAGGCCGTCGTCGGCCAGGAGGGCGCGGTCTCCGGCATGATCGTCGGACTCCTCGCACAGGGGCACGTGCTGCTCGAGGGCGTCCCCGGTGTCGCGAAGACCCTGCTCGTCCGCAGTCTCGCCGCCGCGATGACGCTCGACACGAAGCGCATCCAGTTCACGCCGGACCTGATGCCCGGCGACGTCACCGGGTCGCTCGTCTACGACGCCTCGACCGGCACGTTCCCGTTCCGCGAGGGCCCCGTCTTCACGAACGTCCTGCTCTCCGACGAGGTCAACCGCACGCCGCCGAAGACCCAGTCGGCCCTGCTCGAGGCCATGGAGGAACGCCAGGTGAGCGTCGACGGCGACGCCCGGGCCCTGCCCGACCCCTTCTTCGTCGCCGCGACGATGAACCCGATCGAGTTCGAGGGCACGTACACGCTGCCCGAAGCGCAGCTCGACCGGTTCCTGATGAAGCTGACGCTCGACATCCCGCCGCGCGACGTCGAGTGGCAGGTGCTCCGGCGCCACGCCGACGGGTTCGTCCCGCGCGACGTCCGGTCCGCCGGCATCACCCCGGTGGTCGGCGTCGACGAGGTCGTCCGTGCGCAGCGTGCCGTCCGCGGTGTCGGGGCGCGCGACGACGTGCTCGCGTACATCGTCGACCTCGCCCGGGCCACCCGGCAGGCACCGTCCGTCCGCGTCGGGGTGAGCCCCCGCGGAGCGACGGCACTGCTCGCGGCCGCCAAGGCCTGGGCCTGGCTCACCGGCTACGACGCGATCACCCCGGACCACGTGCAGGCCATGGCCCTGCCGGTCTGGCGGCACCGCCTGCGGGTCGCCGCCGACGCCGAGCTCGAGGGCGTCGGAGCCGACGGCGTGCTCCAGCAGGTGCTCGAGCAGGTGCGGGTGCCGATCTAGTGGCGGTCTCCGGCCGGTTCGTCGCGCTCCTCGCCGTCGCCCTCGCGCCCACCGTGCTGCTCGGCAGCGGGTGGGCCGGTCTGGCGTGGGTCGGGGTGGTGCTGCTCGCCGCGGCGCTCGACGTCGTGCTCGCCGCCGACCTGCGACGGGTCCGCGTGGAGCGGCGGATGCCCCGGCTCGCTCGACGCGACAGCACCGCGGACGGCACCCTCGTGCTCGCCAACGACGGCTCCCGGACGGTCCGCGGTGTGGTCCGCGACATGTGGGAGCCGTCGGCAGGCCACCGTCCCCGTCGGATCCGGATGACGGTACCCGCCGGAGAGCGACGGACGGCCCGGATGCGCTTCACACCGTTCCGTCGTGGTCGACGCCGCACCACCGGGGTCGCCGTGCGGTCCTTCGGTCCCCTGGGCCTCGCCGCACGGCAGCGGGTCCTCGCAGCACCGGGCGAACTCGTCGTGACGCCGCCGTTCCGCTCCCGGCGGCACCTGCCGTCACGGTTGGCACGGCTCCGCGAGCTCGACGGCGAGACCACGCTGCAGCTCCGCGGGCACGGCACCGAGTTCGACTCGCTGCGCGACTACGTGCGCGGCGACGACGTGCGGTCGATCGACTGGCGCGCCACCGCGCGGCGGCAGGACCTCGTCGTCCGCACCTGGCGTCCGGAACGCGACCGACGCGTGGTCGTCGTGGTCGACGCGGGCCGGGCGGGTGCCGGCCGCGTCGCCGACGAACCCCGACTCGACACGTTCATCGAGTCGGCGCTGCTCCTCGGTGCCCTCGCGGCAGCCGCCGGTGACCGCGTCGACCTGGTGGTCCTCGACGACACGGCACACGACCGCGTGCACGGCGCCACCCGCACCGACGTCGTGCAGCGCTTCGGCGAGGCACTCGCGATGGCCGAACCCGGGCTCGCCGCGACCGACTGGGCATCCGTGCCCGCACTCGTCGACTCGATCACGACCTCGCGCGCCATGGTCGTCCTCGCCTCGAGCCTCGACTCCGTCGGCGCCTCGGGCGACCTGCTCGCCGTGCTCCCCCGGCTGTCCCGACGGCACGCGGTCGTCGTGACGAGCATCGAGGACCCGGCCGTCCAGCGGATGGCGCGCGGCGGGGTGGACCCGACCACGGCGATCCGCACGGCGCGGGGCGGAAAGGTGCCGGGCCTCCCGACCGGCGCGGAGCGCGACGTCTACCGACGCGCGGCCGCCGAACGCACCCTGCTCGACGCGGACGGTGCGGCCGACGTCGCACGGCGCTCCGGCGCCGAGGTCGTGCGCGGCGCACCGGCGGACGTCCCGCCGCTCGTCGCGGACGCCTACATCCGGGCGAAGGCCACCGGCCGGCTCTGAACCGGGGCAGGCCCTAGCCGGCCACCAGGGCGGTGGAGCCGCGCTCGAACTCCTCGAGGTCGCCGCGCTCCCCCGCTCGGTACGCGCGGCCGCCGAGCACCCACTGGTAGGCGAGCACCGCGACCAGGGCGAGGGTGCCGATGCCGATCTTGATCGGCCACGGCCAGTCCTGCCGCGTCACCACGCCCTCGACGATGCCGGACAGCAGCAGGGTCAGGGTCAGGCCGATCGCGATGCTGATGAGTGCGCGGCCGTCCTCGGCGAGGGCCTGGGCACGCGTGCGTCCGGGCCCCGGCGCCACCCACGACCAGAAGATCATCAGCCCCGCACCGCCCGCGAGGAACACCGAGTAGAGCTCGAGCTGCCCATGCGGGGAGATGTAGAGGAAGAAGTCAGCCAGGCGCCCCTGGGAGTGCATGATCGCCGCGGAGACCCCGAGGCTGACGGCGTTCTGCATGATCGAGAACGGCACGAAGACCCCGGTGATGCCGAACGCCACCATCGTCGCAGCGATGTAGGCGTTGTTCGTCCAGACCTGCGCGGTGAAGGCCCCGAGGCCACGGTCGGAGTAGTAGTCGACGAAGTCCTGCGTGGCGTACCGGCGCAGGGCCTCGTCGCTGCCGAACGTCGCCGTCGCACCGGGGGTGGTCGTGATCCAGACGGCGACGATCGCCCCGATCGCCACCGTGGCGAGCGCGACCCAGATCGTCACCCAGCGGATCCGGTAGAGCGCCGCGGGCAGCTGCCGCGTGAAGAACAGGGCGACGGCGGTCAACGGGTCGACGGGGGTGCCGGTGAAGCGCAGGCGGGCGCGGAACAGCGTGAGCGAGAGCCGGTCGCCCGTCACGGTGCGCGGTGCTGCGCCCCGGATGCGGGCGAGGTCGGTCGCGGCCTCCTGGTAGCCGGCGACGAGCCGGTCGACGTCTGCGCCGGACCGGTGCCGGGCACGCGCCAGACGGTCGAGCTCCTGCCACCGGTCACGGTGCACCTCGGTGTAGGCATCCAGGTCCACGTGTTCCCCCTCAGGTCGCGCGATCTCCGACAGAATGATCCCATGCCGAAGCCCCGCACGCCGCGTGACCTCGCCGACGCCCGGTTCTCGCGCGACCTCGACGAGACCGCCGACGAGCTGGTGGTGGGCGAGGGCGTCGCGCTCGACGTCCAGCCCGCCGGACTCGTGCTGCGGCTCGCGGCCGCGCTGCTGGACGGCCTGTGCGTCCTCGTCCTGTTCGTGCTGGCGCTGTTCGGCGTCTGGCGGCTCTGGCCGAGGGGACTCGAGCCGGCCTGGGGTGCTGCGCTCAACATCGTGCTGCTCGTCGTCGTGCTCGTGCTGGTGCCCGCGGCGGTCGAGACCGTGACGAAGGGGCGGAGCGTCGGACGGTTCGCCACCGGCACCCGCGTCGTCCGGCTCGACGGCGGCGCGATCGGGTTCCGGCACGCCTTCACCCGGTCGCTCGTCGGCCTGTTCGAGCTCTGGATGACGTTCGGCTCGGTCGCCCTGCTCGTCGCGCTGTTCGGCAGTCGGCCGCGGCGCCTCGGGGACCTGCTGGCGGGCACGATCGTGCAGCACGAGCGACTGCCGAAGCAGCGGGACCCCGAGGTGCTGCTGCCCCCGGAGCTGACGGCCTGGGCCGGCGTCGCGGACGTCTCGGCGCTGCCGCAACGGTTGGAGAACCGCCTCGGTGCGTTCTTCCGCGGGGCTGCACTGATGCGCCCCGAACTGCGCGAGGCGGCGGCGCAGACCCTGGCGGCCGAGGTGTCCGCGTTCGCGCACCCGGTGCCGCCCGTCCCGCCCGAGGTCTTCCTGGCCGGGGTCGTCGTGCTGCGGCGTCAGCGGGACGTCCGGGCGCTGGGTGCCCGCGCGGAGCTGCTGACCGCCGCGGGGGCGACCGCGGCGGCGCCCCCGCCGGGCTTCCCGCGCTGACGCGCGGCGCCGCGCTGACTGCCCCCGCGCAACACTGCGAAACGGACACAGCACCGCGGAGATCCACGGTGCTGTGTCCGGAACCAGGTTCCGCCGGCCCCAGGCCGCCGCGCTCAGTAGCGGTAGTGGTCCGGCTTGAAGGGACCCTCGACCGGCACGCCGATGTACGCCGCCTGCTCCGGACGCAGCGACGTCAGCTGCACCCCGAGGGCGTCGAGGTGCAGCCGCGCGACCTTCTCGTCCAGGTGCTTCGGCAGCACGTACACGCCGGTCGGGTACTCCTCGCGCCGGGTGTGCAGCTCGATCTGCGCGAGCACCTGGTTCGTGAACGAGTTGCTCATCACGAACGACGGGTGCCCGGTGGCGTTGCCGAGGTTCATGAGCCGGCCCTCGGACAGCACCAGGATCGACCGCCCGGTCGGCAGCCGCCACTCGTGCACCTGCGGCTTGATCTCGACCTTCGAGACGCCGGGCAGCGCTTCGAGCCCCGCCATGTCGATCTCGTTGTCGAAGTGCCCCACGTTCGCCACGATCGCCAGGTGCTTCAGCCCGAGCATCTCGTCGACCCCGACGACGCCCAGGTTGCCGGTGCACGTGATGACCATGTCGACGGTGTCGACGACGTCCGCCAGGCGCGCGACCTGGTAGCCGTCCATCGCCGCCTGCAGCGCGCAGATCGGGTCGACCTCGCTGACGATGACGCGGGCGCCCTGCCCGCGGAGCGCCTCGGCCGCACCCTTGCCGACGTCGCCGTAGCCGACGACGAAGGCGACCTTGCCGCCGATGAGCACGTCGGTGGCCCGGTTCAGGCCGTCGGGCAGCGAGTGCCGGATGCCGTACTTGTTGTCGAACTTCGACTTCGTCACCGAGTCGTTGACGTTGATCGCCGGGAACTTCAGCTCGCCGTTCCGGAACAGCTCGTACAGGCGGTGGACGCCCGTGGTGGTCTCCTCGGTGACGCCCTGGATGTCGGCCGCGATGCGGGTCCAGCGGTCCGACGACGTCTCGAGCGACCGCGCGACGGTGTCGAGCACGATCTTCCACTCGGTGCTCGCGTCCGGCTCGGCGACCGGAGCGGCACCGGCCGCCTCGGCATCGGCGCCGGTGTGCACGAGCATCGTGGCGTCGCCGCCGTCGTCGAGGATCAGGTTCGGTCCGGTCCAGTCGGCACCCGCCGCGGCGGCCTCGTCGCTCCAGTCGAAGATGCGGCTGGTGCACCACCAGTACTCCTCGAGCGTCTCGCCCTTCCACGCGAACACCGGGACGCCGGCGGGGGCGTCCGGGCTGCCGGTGGGTCCGACGGCGACGGCGGCCGCGGCTTCGTCCTGGGTGGAGAAGATGTTGCAGCTGGCCCAGCGCACCTGCGCGCCGAGGGCGACGAGCGTCTCGATGAGCACCGCGGTCTGCACCGTCATGTGCAGGGACCCGGCGATGCGCGCGCCGGCGAGCGGCTGCGACGCGGCGAACTCGTCACGCAGGGACATCAGGCCCGGCATCTCGTTCTCGGCGAGGCGGATCTGGTGCCGGCCGGCCTCGGCGAGGGACAGGTCGGCGACGCGGAACGCAGCAGCGGTGCGGGTTTCGGTGGGCATGCCCACCAGTCTTCCATGCCGGGAGGCGCGGATCACCAGCCGATCCCGGTCACGTTCCCCGGGCCTCCAGACCGACCCCGCACCCACGTCGCGAACGTGAGCCGTCAGTCGGCGTCGCGCGGGAGCGGCTCGCGCCGCACCACCTGCCAGCCGCGCGGGACGCGCAGGGCGGCAGCGTGCCGGGCGCAGAGGTCGTAGCCGTGCGGCTCGACCCTGGTCGACAGCGGACCGACGACCACCATGGAGTCGCCGTAGTCGTACGTCAGGGTCGACGAAGCGCTGTTGGCACACGCCACCTTGCTGCAGATCCGCACGTCCATCTCGACAGGGAGCCTAGCGGAGCGTCCGGCGCGCACCCGTCCCCGCGTACGATGTGGGGATGCGTCGGAAGCCTCGCCTCGTCACCCCGGTCGACCGCGGTCGAGGGCGCTCCCGGCACGGCCGCGGTGGGCGCTCGAGCGTCACCGGCCCCGAGCTCGCGCCGATCATCACCCGCGCCGAGGCGTTCGACCGGATCGTCGGCGACAGCGCGCACTACCTGCTCGGACTCTGGCCCGAGGAGCTCTCCGGCGTCGTGTTCCAGGTGGCGGACATGCCGAGCGACACGACCCTGCCGGACGAGATGCCGCGCTGGCGGATCGACCGCGACACCCGCCGCGTGACCGTCTTCCGGATCCCCGTCGAGCGGGTGAACCGGAGCCCCGAGAAGGACGACTCGGACCGCCGCATCATCATCGAGACCGCGGTGTTCCGCGCGGTCGGCGAGCTGATCGGCAAGGACCCCTGGGACCTGGCGCCGGACCGTTACCGGCACTGGTGAGCCGGGCGGCCCGCGCCGGGCGTCAGGGGTAGACGCGGACCGGGGTGGAGACGTCGGTCGCCGGACGCACCGGGAACCCGGCGATGCCGTCGGCCCCGCGGTAGGTCACGCCCGCGACGATGCCCTCCGTGCCGGTGAGCGTGAGCTGCTTGGCGGTCTGCACCGGGAGCGTCACGGTCGCACCGGACAGGATCTTCAGCGTGCGCCGCTCGTCGCCCGACCGCACCGTGACGGAGCGGTCCTGGCGGGTGGGGTTCACGAAGTTCAGCCGCACGCCCTCGCCCGGGGCGATGGCGGTGATCGTCCGGTCCCCCAGCGGCTCGGCCGAGGCGAACCAGCCGAGGTCGGTGCCGCTGCTGGCACCGTCGGTCGGCGTCGTGGTGCGTGCACCGGTGACGACCGGCTCGGTCGAGGTGACGGTGAACGAGTACCGGCCGTCCGGGAAGTCGTCGAGCGCGACGTCGGTGACGACCCCGGGCTCGGCGGTGGCGTTGACGGTCGTGCCGCCGCCGTCGGCCGTGCTGATGCCGAGGGTGACGCGGGCCGACTTCGTGCCGGGGACGAACAGCCGCACGATCGGCGCCGCGTCGGCCGTGTCGTCGCCGCGCTGGGCGGCCTGCGCGTCGGCGAGGGCGACGGCGGGGATGACCTGCGAGCGGGACGGGGCAGCCCCACCGGAGACGATGTCGTAGCCGCCCGGGGTGAGGGTGCGGACGACGGACTCCTGCATGTGCGCGACGATCTGGCCGCCGGACGACGTGACGTGCACGACGGTCGAGGCGGCGTCGGACACGAAGCCCGACAGCGGGACGACCTTCTGCGTGTTCGGCGCGACGACGATGCCGGTGGTCCCGGGTGCGCTGACCGTCCCCGAGCCGTCGAAGATCGTCAGGTCGACCGTGGCGTTCACGTCGGTCGGGTTCGAGAGCGTGACGAGGCTCGTCCGACCGGTCTCCGTCGAGCCGCCGACGAGCCACGTGGACTGGGTCGGGTCGTCGCAGGAGGCAGCGCCCGCCCCCACCAGGTCGCCGCTCGAGACACTCTGGAAGCTGCTGCCCGCGACCTGCGGGGTCGTCTCGCCAGCGGGGGCCGTCAGGAGCCGGGGGTCGCTGCCGCCGGTGGTCGAGGAGTCGAGCGAGGACCGCTCGACCGTCGACCCGGTCGTCGCCGTCGCGACGGTCGCGGTGCCGACGGTGCTCGCCTGCGTCGCGTCGTTGCCGGCGTCGTCGGACAGGCGCAGCGCACTGCCGGCGCAGACACGCTCGGCGGCGGCGGGGACCGGCGTGACGGTGCGCCCGGCCGGTCGACCCGGTTCGGACTCGGTGCCGATGGCGTGCGCCGCGGTGACGGCACCCGCGGCGACGACGACGGCGACGGCCGTGGCGGTGCCGCGGACGATCCAGCGCCGGACCGAGGAGGGGTTGGTGCTCATTCGTCGCGCTCCTCGTCGAAGGTGGTGGCGGGTTCCTCGGCCTCGATGACGTTCGAGGTGGCACGGCGGCGGCGCGGGGCCGTCGGGACCGCGAGGAGTGCTGCGGCGCCGAAGACCACGCCGAGCACGACGAGGTACAGCACGTGGGTGGCCTGGGTCGCCGCGGAGCCGGAGCGGGTGCGGTCGACCTCGCCCTCGTAGTGGAACAGCTGACCGTTCGTGGTCTCGCCGATGCTCGTGAAGAGCGCGTTCTGACCGATCGCGCCGGCGGCCCGGTCGTGCACCGTCTGCGCCTCGGAGTCGTCACCGGCGTCGTCGATGAGCACGAAGCTCACGCCGAGCTCGCGGAGCGCCGGCCGGGGGTCGTACCCGCTGCGGCTCGCCAGGTTGCCGGCGAGCGTCGTCAGCCGCGCGCCGGACTCGCTCAGCCGGAGTGCGGTGGCGTCGAGCGTCGACTGGTCGTCGAGGGTGGAGCCCTGCCCGCGCTCGAGCGTGACGGCGAGCGAACCGTCGTCCTGCGGGACGACCACGAGCGTGCCGACGTCCGGGTTCGCCTGGGCCTCGGCGTTCACGTACGCGCTGAGCACCCGGCCGGTGGTCGGCTCGATCGTGGCGGTGCCGAGGTAGAACGCCGCGAAGGCCGGAGCCACGGCCACACCGGCGAGCACGGTCGCGACCAGCCCGGTGACCGGAGCGGCCTTCGGCAGCACGTCGATGCCGATGCAGGCCGCGACCACGAGGGCGAGCCAGTACACGGACAGACCGCTGCCGGGCCAGACGATGGTAGTGGTCGACCCGACACCGGTGACCGTGACGTGGGTGGCGGCGAAGGCCGTGGCGAAGCCGAGGAGCGCGATGACGAGCGCCGAGCCCGCGACCGCCCAGCGGTGGCCGAGCATCGCCCCGATCGCGGCGGCGGCCACGGGGAGCGCGAGGACGGCCATCACGATCGGCAGGACCGTGGCGACCAGCGCGAGTCCGGACGTCGCGGGGAGCCAGCCGCTCCAGTCGGGCAGGGGCTGTCCGATGGCCAGCTGGAGCGCGGACGGCGCCCGGGTCGCGGACGGCGCACCCGGGTCGGCGAACACCGCGAGCAGGTTGCCGCGTGCGGCCTGCGCCAGGATCAGCGGCAGGAAGAGCACCGCGGTCGGCACCGGGATGAACAGGCGACGGTGGGCCCGGCGCCAGCCGACCAGGAGCGCCACGAGCCAGCCGACCAGCAGGACCGGCAGCAGCGACGGCGCCGAGGCGGCGACGACGGCGAACAGGAGCGACGCTCCCGAGGCCCAGGCCCACGAGCGGTGCGCCTCGAGCACGGCGACGAACAGCCACGGCAGCACCAGGTGCGCGATCACGGCGCCGAGGTGTCCGGTCGTCACCGCGCCCACGAGCGACGGGGCGATCGCGTAGAGCGAAGCACCGATGACCGGCACCCAGGTGCGGGTCGTGACCTTGCGGACCGCGAACCAGGCCCCCAGTGCGGACAGCGGGAACGCGACGAGCATGACCAGCACGACCGCGGTGGACGGCGACCAGAAGACGATCGAGCCGAGCACGGCGAGCACCGCGGCAAAGGGGTCGGACGGGCCGGTGAAGCCCGTGCCGAGCGAGTGGAAGCCGTACCCGACGTTCTGCCAGAGCTGTCCAGGCGTCGCGGAGAGCGGCAGGAGTCCCCCGCCGGTCAGGGCCGGCGACCCGAGCAGCGGGTAGAGCGTCACGACGCTGAGGACCGCGGCGGCCAGGACCACCCAGATGCCGCCGTCGCTCAGGAACGACGCCCGGGCGATCGGGGCGTCCTCGGCCCGGGCGAGTTCGACGTCCCGCGAGGTGGTGCGGTGCTCGTGCACCCGACGCCAGCTCACGCGGAGCGGTTCGACGGCGGCCCAGCCGAGCTTCTTCGTGCGGGCGAGGTTCTTGCGCGCCCGCCCCGTGCCGCCGCCGAACGCGACGGCGAACGCGGCGGAGAGCTCGGGGACCACGGCGGCGGGGTGCTTCGCGACCAGGTGTCCGAGCGCGCGGCCGATCGCGAACGGCACGAGCGTGAGCCAGTGCAGCCAGACCAGCGCGGCGGGCGCGTACGTCATCCGGCGGTGCAGCTGCGCCTGCCGGTGCATCCGGACGCGCCGCGCCTCGGACACGCGCTTGCGGCCGAACTCCTCGATCGGTCCGGCGCTGGTGACCTTGGCCTCCGGCACGAGGGCGACGCGGTGTCCGGCCAGGCGGACCCGCACCGAGAAGTCGAGGGCCGCGTCGACGTCCGGCAGCGCCGGGTCGAAGCCGCCGAGTTCGTTCCAGACGGAGCGGCGTACGAGCATGCCGCCCGCGGCGACGCCGAGCACGTCGGTGTTGCGGTCGTGCTGGCCCTGGTCGAGCTCGTCCTGCACCAGCACGATCGACCGGCCGAAGCGGGTCATGCTCTCGCCGAAGGCGCGGATGAGCGAGGGGTCGTCGTCGGCGACGAGCTTGGGACCGGCGACGACGACCGAGGGAGCGATCTCGACGGCGGACAGCAGGTCGGCGAGCGCGGTCGGTGCCGGCGCGTTGTCGTGACCGAGGACCCACAGCCACTCGTCGACCGGTTCGTCGGTCACCGCGGGCGGCGCGCTGCGCTCGCCCTGGCGGACGGCGTCACCGAACGCGGTACCGGCGGGCAGCCGGACGAGCTGCGCGGACCCGCCGAAGGACAGTTCGGCGGTCGATCCGTCGGTCGTGCCGACGTCGACGACCACCAGGTTCTCGGGGTGGCGGGTCTGGGCGGCGAGCGCGTCCAGGGTCCGGTCGAGGTGGGCCGCCCCGTTGGCGGCGACGAGGATCGCGGTGACTCTGGGCTGCATGACGGGCGTCACTCTACGGTCTGGAGGCGCGGTGTCGGCTGCGGACGGCGGCGCGCCGTGAACCTTTGGATGCGCTCACTGCGCGGTGCGGGACGGGCGGAGGTGGTCGCCTTCCGGCGCCTTCGTCGCAGGCTCCTCAGGGGCGCAGTCGCACGGCGCTGGCGCGCCGTGAACGCTCCTACGCCCTTTTCCGCAACTTGCGGCGTTCACGCTCGGAGAGGCCACCCCAGATGCCGAAGCGTTCGTCGTTCTCGAGCGCGTACTCGAGGCACTGTGCCCGGACCTCGCACGAGGTGCAGATCTTCTTCGCCTCGCGCGTGGAGCCGCCCTTCTCGGGGAAGAACGCCTCGGGGTCGGTCTGCGCGCAGAGCGAGTCGACCTGCCAGGCGAGCGGGTTCTCCTCGTCGTCGGTCTCCGGACGTCGGACACCCGGGACGCCGAGCGCCACGGGATCGACGTGCCAGTCCTCCGGAACTCCGGCGTGGAACTCGGAACCGTTCACCCTGATCACCCCTGCCGCCTCGACAACGAACCCCAACTCTTGCGGCCGTTGCCTGTAATTACAGCGGTGTCATTCGCCTGAGTCAAGTCGCGGATCATAGAAGGCACTGACCGCTCCAGCGTGTCATGTCCCCCGTTTGGGCGTGTCGCACCGCTCGGGTGGGCCTTCCGGGGGACAACTGACTCGTCCTCAGGCGCTCAGGAGGCGCTGCGACGGGCCTCCCAGGCGCTCGACACCATCTCGTCCAGGGAGTGCCGCATGGCCCACTCGAGGTCACGGGCGGCGGCTTCGCCGGTCGCGACGATTCGGGCCGGGTCGCCGGGGCGCCGCGGTGCGATCTCGGGGTCGAAGGCGATCCCGGTGCCCGACGCCATCGCGTCCATGATCTGCCGGACGCTCACGCCGTCGCCGCTGCCGAGGTTGTAGGCACGCTCGAGCGGCTCCCCCGCCTCGAGCTTCCGCGCGGCCACCGCGTGCGAGTGCGCCAGGTCGGCCACGTGCACGTAGTCGCGGACGCAGGTGCCGTCCGGGGTGGCGTAGTCGTCGCCGTTGATCCGCGGGGTCCGGCCGGCGAGCAGCGCGTCGAAGACCAGCGGGAACAGGTTGTGCGGGCTGGCGTCGTACAGGTCGGGCTCCCCGGAACCGACGACGTTGAAGTACCGGAGCGACGTGGTGGTGAAGCCCGCGGCGACCTCCATGTCGCGCAGCAGCCACTCGCCGATGAGCTTCGACTCGCCGTACGGCGACTCCGGGTTCTTCGGGGTGGACTCGACCACGGTCTCGACGTCCGGCGTGCCGTAGACCGCCGCGCTGGACGAGAAGACCGCCTTGGTGACGCCGGTCTCGGCCATCGCGCGCAGCAGGGTCGCCATGCCGGTGACGTTCTGCTCGTAGGTGTGCAGCGGGCGCTCGACCGAGACGCCGGCGTACTTGAACCCCGCGACGTGGACCACACCGGTGACCTCGTGCTCGCGCAGCGTGCGTGCGACGAGCTCGCCGTCGAGGATCGTGCCCTCGACGAACGGCACGTCGTCCGGGACGAACGCGCGGAAACCGCTCGACAGATCGTCGAACGCGACCGTGTCGATGCCGGCCGAGCGCAGTGCTCGGACGACGTGGGACCCGATGTACCCGGCACCGCCGGTGACCAGCCAACTCATGGTCGCCACGCTAGCGGACGTCGGCGACGCTCCGGTGGCGGTGTGCGGGTCCACGCCACGGCGTGCGGCCCCGCGCCGGTCCCGGTGCCGGTCCGCGCCCCTAGGCGCCGGTGGCGATGAACACGGTCGACGTGATGCCGTCGGAGGAGTCCGCCTCGACCGTCACGTCGCCCTCGTCCGGCGTGATGAAGCACGACTCGCCCTTGCGGAGCAGGGTCGCCGACTGCGCGCCGACGAGCGTGACGACGCCCTCGGTGCAGATCGCGATCGACGGCCCCACGAGCGGGGCGACCCCGCCGGTGCTCAAGCCCACCGGGCGACCGTCACCGTCCACCCGCAGCAGCGCGAAGCCGACGCCGTCCGGCGCGAACCGGTCGACGCCCTCGGCGATGCGCTCGGGCTCGAGGACCGGTGCCGGGTACGCGGTGAAGTCGAGCACCCGCAGGAGCTCCGGCACGTCGACGTGCTTCGGCGTGAGCCCGCCGCGCAGCACGTTGTCCGACGGCGCCATCAGCTCGATGCCGAGTCCGTCGAGGTACGCGTGGATGTTGCCGGCGGGCAGGTACATGGCCTGCCCCGCGGTGAGCGTCACCCGGTGCATGAGCAGGGAGACGACGATGCCGGGGTCGCCGGGCCAGGTGGTCGCCAGGTCGCGGACGGTCGCGGTGTTCGGGGTGAGCAGGTCGTCGTCGAGCGAGACGGCCAGGTCACTCGCGGCCTGCACCACGGCGAGCGCGGACTCGTCGGCGGTCTCGAGCCAGCGGACGGTGTCCTCGAGCCCGTGCAGCAGGTGCACCTTGAGCGGACCGAGGCGGCCGGTACCGGCGTCGAGCACGCGGACCTCGGCCAGGGTCTCCTCGACCGGGCGGAAGCCGCTCAGCGCCTCGAACCGCTCGCTCAGCGCGACGACGAGCTCGGGCTTCGGGAACGGGTCCTTGTAGTTGCGGGCCGGGTCGTCGAGCGGGATCCCCTCGCGCTCCTCGCGGGCGAAGCCCTCTTCTGCCTGCTCCGGGGTCGGGTGCGCCTGCAGCGAGAGCGGTGCCGCAGCGGCGAGCACCTTGAGCAGGAAGGGCAGGCCGGTGCGGTCCGGACCGAGTGCGGTCTCCGGCTCGTCGGCGATCCAGTCGCGGAGCGTGTCGGCCCCGCCGACCATGGCCGGGTTGACCACGACACTGGGGCTGCCGGCGTGGGCGCCGAGCCAGAGCTCCGCCTGCGGGGCACCCGTGACGGTGCGGCCGAGGAGCTCCGGGATCGCGGTGACCGAGCCCCAGGCGTAGTCGCGGGGGGTGTTCGTGATGCCGAGGAACATGGGCCAGAGCCTACCGGCGCTGCCGGTGGAGTCCTGCGGACGGCGACCGGCCGGTAGCCTGGCGTCGTGACGAACACCTGGCCACTGGCGCGCGGGACCGTACCGGAGCGCGAGGCGTTCGCCTTCGGGGCGACGACCCTGTTCGTGCTGTTCGCGGGCGACGCCGTGCCGAACACCCTGACCTGGGTCGGGGCCGGCGTCCTCTGGGCCCTCGTCGCGGCGTGGGGCATCACGATCCTGGTCCGGGCGAGGCCACCGCTCGTCCGCACCCCCTGGGCGCTCTGGGCGTTCCTCGGCTGGTGCCTGGTGACCCTGGTGTGGTCGCACTGGCGCTTCGCGACGATCTCGAGCCTGACCGTGCAGGTGATCTGCGCGGCCGTCGCGTTCACGATCGCCTCGACCCTGACGTGGCGCCGGATCACCGACGCCCTGAGCCTCGCGCTCCGGTGGGTCCTCATGCTCTCGCTCCTGTTCGAGGCCGCCGTCGCGGTGTTCGTCCGGCACCCGATCGCCCCGATCTGGACGGACTACGGCGACCGCGACGTCCCCGACGCCTTCTACTTCTCGCGCGCCGAGCTCTTCACCGGGGGCCGGATCCAGGGGCTGCCCGGCAACGCCAACCTGCTCGCGATGGTGGCCCTGCTGGTCGCGATCGTGGTCGCCGTGCAGTTCGCCGAGGGCCGGATCCGCCGGAACCAGGCGATCGGCTGGCTCGTCGTCGCGGCACTCGGTTTCGTCCTCACCCGCTCGTCGACGGTCATCGCCGCCGCACTCGTGGTCGCCGTGGTCGCACTCGCCGCCGTCTGGATGCGCCGTGTCCCGACCGAGCGCCGCACCCCGCGCTACCTGCTGCTGGCCGTGGGTGCCGTCGTCGTCGCCGTCGCCGCGTTCGTGCTGCGCGGCCCGGTGTCCGAGCTGCTCGGCAAGGGTTCGGACGCCACCGGGCGCGGGGAGATCTGGGCCAAGGTGCTCGGCCTGATCGACCAGCACCCCGTGGGCGGCTGGGGCTGGATCGGGTACTGGTGGCCGGGCATCCCGACCCTCGCCGACCTGGCGCAGCGCAAGGGCGTCACGTACCTGCAGGCCCACGACGCCTACCTGGACGTCTGGATGCAGACCGGCATCATCGGCCTGGTGCTCTTCGCGATCTACGTGGTCACGACGCTGTCCCGCTCGTGGGCCTGCGCGACCCGCATCGGGTACGACGCCGCGCTGCGTCCGCGGTCGTTCGACCCGGTGTCACTCCTGCCGCTCCTGGTCGTCGTCGCCCTGCTCGTGCAGTCCGTCGCCGAGTCCCGCCTGCTCTACCAGGGGAACTGGGTGCTCTTCGCCCTGCTCGCCATCAAGACGCGCATCGTGCTGACCGGCGAGGAACCGGTGTCCACCGGCGACGGTCCGCGCACGCCACCCGCCAAGCGCGAGTTCCGCTGGGCCGGCACGCGCTGACCCGCACGCTCCCTCAGCGCGACAGCCACGAGCACGACACCGGGGACGACCACGGGTTCGACTTCACCCGGGCGACCTCGAGCGTCGGGTCCGCGTCGCACGCCGCCACCGCCGCCGGCAGTTGCCCCGCCCACACCGGGCCGCCGCTCCGCCGCGTGTCCGTCGGCGCGACGTGCAGGACCGCCGACGCGACGACGGCGGTGACCACGCACCAACCGGCCAGCGCGCCGACGAGGCGACCAGGGCCTCCCGTCCGTCCGGCAGCACGCGACCAGCTGCCGGCGTCCACGAGCGCGGCTGCGGCGACCACCGCGGCGCTCACCAGCAGCAGGCCGGCGGCCGCGGCGTAGCGCTGCGGCGGCACGGCGGCCATCGCGGCGACCGGCGCCGACCAGCGGAGACCGTCACCGCCGTTGGCGAGCAGGGCCACCCACCACACCGCGACGGAGCCGACGGCGAGGGCTGTGACCATCCACCGGGTGCGGGCCGGCCCGACCACGACGGCCGCCACCAGGACGACGAGCAGCAGGGCTGCGGGCACCACGACCACCGCCCAGCCGCGCTCGACCACCGCCGTCAGCACAGCACCGAGGTCCGGGTCCCAGGCACCCGCCACGGGACGCAGCAGGTACCCCGCGAGCACGTCGCGCACCGCTGGCGACCCCGTGGCGAGGGCCCGCGGACTCGTCAGGGTCGTGACGCCCTGCACCGCCAGGGCGACGACCACGACGAGCGTGACCGGCAGCGCGGTCCACCGGCCGGCCGGTCCGGGCGTCCGGCCACGGGGCGTCCAGGCGAGGAGCAGCAGGGGCGCGAACAGCGCGGTGAGCGGTTCGGTGAGCACGGCCGCACCCGCGACCACGGCGAGTGCCCCGGCCGCCCACCACGACCGCGCACGCCACGCGAAGACCCACGGCACCAGGACGAGCAGGAACCAGTGCAGGTTCGCCGCGTTGCCGCTGATCTCGTACGGGGCGAGCGGCAGGACGACGGGGACGGCGGCGAGCACCAGCCGCAACGGCCACGGGCGGACGACGTCGCGGGACAGCACGAACACCAGGGCGCAGACCCCGCCGACGACCGTGCACGCGGCGAGCGCCACCACCTGCGCGTACCGCTCGGGCGGCAGCGCGTACCCGAGGTCGACGATGAGCCGGGGCAGCAGGTGCACGTACCCGGCGTAGGGGTGCAGCAGGGTGTCGACGGGACCCATCGCGATCCGTTCGCGCAGGAACACGCCACCGTCCTCGGCCCAGACGGTGTTCCGCGGCACCGGGCCGAGCCGGTACCAGGCCAGGGCGGTCGTGAGCAGGCCGACGACGACCGCGACGAGGGGGACGCCGGCGACCCTGCGCGCGAGGTCCATCCGGTGAGGATAGTTCGGTCATCGCGCATCGTCGATACAGCCACACCGCGATGCGGTGTGCTCGTCACAAGGTCGTGCGCCAAGATGGACGCGTGACGGACGGCCGGGTGAGCAGACAGGTGCTCGGGCGCCGGTACCTCTCCGCCTGGATCGGCTTCTCGGCCGGTGGACGGTTCAGCCAGGCGCTCGCGACGGTCATCGTGCTGTTCGGGTTCGGGCAGCCCACCGTCGAGGCCCTCGTCGGCCGGGCGGGGACCTGGGCGGTGCTCGTGACGCTGTTCGTGCTGGCGGGGCTGAGCCTGCTCGGCCAGCGCTACCGGATCGAGTGGCACGGGGTCCTCCCCCTCTCGCTGCTGGCCTTCGTCGGCTACTGCGCGTTGAGCGTGCTGTGGAGCGAGTACTCCTGGGTGGCGCTCCGCGGACTGGTGCAGACCGTGTGCTTCATCGGCCTCGGGCTGTACCTGGCCCTCGGCCGAGACCTGGTGCAGGTGATCCGGGCCTCGGGCGACGCCTTCCGGATCCTGCTCGTGACGGCCCTCGGACTCGAGGTCCTGTCCGGCCTGGTCCTCGACGTCCCGTTCCCGGCGTTCGGCATCCGCGGCGACATCGCGTACGGCGGCCCGATCCAGGGCATCGGCGGCACCCGCAACTTCATGGGCTTCATCGCCGCGATGGCCCTGGTCACCTTCGTGGTCGAGTTCCTCACCCGGTCGGTCACGGTCTGGCGCGCGATCGCCTCGACCTCGCTCGCCGTCATCGCCCTGATGCTCGTGCAGTCCCCCATCACCGGGCTCGCGATGATCGCGCTCGCCGTCACCGCACTGGCGCTCTGGTCACTCCGGCACGCACGACCGGCGACCAGACCGGTGGTCAACGGCGTCCTCGGCGCGGTCGTCCTGCTGACGCTCGCCGTCGGGGTGCTCGCTCGGCACCGTCTGCTCGCCGAGATCGGGGCGGCCGGCGGCACGGCCACCCGGACGGACCTGTGGTCGCAGATCCGGGTCCTGGTGGAGCGCTACCCGATCCAGGGCTGGGGCTGGGTGGGCACGTGGCCGACCGAGCCCGTCGTGCCCTACGTCACGCTCATCGACCCCGCCGGCGTCCGGTTCACCTCGGGCCTGAACGCCTTCGTGGACGCCTGGCTGCAGATCGGGTTCGCGGGCACGCTCATCCTCGGCATCACCGCGTTGCTCGCGTTCGCGCGTGCCTGGGTCACGGCGACGACGTTCCCCGGGGTGGCGTACGTGTGGCCGGCCGCCGTGCTCGTGCTGCTCGCCGTCACCAGCACGGCGGAGAGCTACCTGCTGCACGGTGCGGGGCTGATGTTCTTCGTGACGGTCCTCGTCATCGCCGCGCGGCGCCGCTCGTGGCGCCGGCACCTGCCGCGCGTGTAGCGGCGGTACGGCGCGACCCACCGACGGCCTGGAGGCCCGTGGCGGCCCCGCACCACGCCTCCAGGCCGTCGCGCCCAGCGTTCCGGGCACGCGCGCTACGGGCGCGTGCGGCGACCGAGGCGGCGCTGCACGCCCCACTGGGTGACGCGGAGCATCGCCTCGAGGACGATGGACCGGCTCATCTTGGAGACGCCGTGCACGCGGTCGCGGAAGCGGATGGGCACCTCGACGATGCGGCCGCCGAGGGCGTCGACGCGCAGCGTCATGTCCACCTGGAAGCAGTACCCCTTCGAGTCCACCGACCCGAGGTCCATCCGCGCGATCGCCGACGAGCGGTACACGCGGTAGCCGGCGGTGATGTCCCGCACGTCGAGCCCGAGCACCAGGCGGGCGTAGGTGTTGGCCCCGCGGCTGAGCGCCTGGCGCCGGAGCGGCCAGTCGACGACCGACCCACCGGGGACCCAGCGGGACCCGATGGCGAGCAGGACGTCGTCGGACGCGGTCACGGCGTCGACCAGGGCCGGCAACCGGTCGGCCGGGTGCGAGCCGTCGGCGTCCATCTCGACCAGCAGCGGGTACCCGCGCTCCAGACCCCACCGGAACCCGGCGACGTACGCCGTGCCGAGCCCGAGCTTGCCGGAGCGCTGCAGCAGGTGCACCCGGTCGTCCGCGGCCGCCAGGGACCGCACGATGTCCCCGGTGCCGTCCGGGCTGCCGTCGTCGACGACGAGCAGGTGGGCACCGGGCACCGCCGCCAGCACGGCGGCGGTGATCGCACGGATGTTCTCGGCCTCGTCGTACGTCGGGACGATGACGAGGGCGGTGGTCTCCCCCGGGGTCACCGGTTCAGGCGCCGCTTCACCTTGCCGGCGACGCTGCGGGGACCCTCGGTGCGCAGGTAGTGCACGGCACGGCCGAGGTCGTAGCGGACGCCGGAGAGCTTCTTGCGCTCCGGGACGCGGACGCGCATTTTGTGCGGCTCGATCGACGACGCGGTGTCGCGCACCGACTTGTCCGCAGCGCGGATCGGGTTCCGGCAGAACTCGACGAGCGGGGCGAGGACGTTCTCCCACGTGAACTGCTCGCGCACGCGGTCGACGTTGCCGATGAACTCCGTGCGGGCCTTCTTGTCGAAGAGCGCCGTCTCGAGCGCGGTGGCCAGGCCGTCGATGTCCTGCTCGTGCACCGCGATGCCGAGCTTCTCTTCTGCGACGAGGTCACCGAACGAGTCGCCGGCCGTCGTGACGATCGGCAGACGTGCCCACAGGTAGTCGAGGATGCGGGTCCGGAACGAGAAGGTGGTCTCGAGGTGCTCGTAGTGCGTCGAGACGCCGGCGTCGGCCTCGAGCAGGTAGGCGCCGCGCTCCTCGTACGGGATCCACTGGTCGTTGAAGAACACGTGCTTGCCGGTGAGACCGAGGGCGTCGGCCTCGGCGCGGACCTTCGCGACGATGTCCATCTCGGGGACGTCGGGGTTCGGGTGCTGCACGCCCATGAAGAAGAGCTTCACCGACGGACGGCGCTCGGCGAGCTGGGCGATCGAGCGGACCAGGGTGATCGGGTCGAACCAGTCGTAGATCCCACCGCCCCAGACGACGAGCTTGTCGTTCTTGCCGATGCCCGGCACGACGCCCTTGACGCGCTGCTGGTCGTGGACCGGCGGCGTCGAGGACAGGCCGAACGGCACGACGCCGATGAGCGAGCGCAGGTCGGCGTCGCGCGAGTAGGTGCGGGCGTTCACGCGGCCGGAGCCGGCGAGCTGCCCGAGCCAGAACATCCGCTGGCGCTCCGAGGCGCAGATGAAGTAGTCGCCGAGCTCGAGCTGGTGGTTCAGCGTGTCCGAGGCGTCGAGGATCTGGCGGTTCCACTTGTCGACGTCGTCGCTGCGGCCCTGTTCGAGCTGCTCGAGGTGCAACGGGTCGTAGACGTCGACGACCAGGATCTTGCTGGTCGACTCGAGCACCGGGAACAGCCGGAGCGCGTGGCCCTGCACGATGATGACGTCGGCCCAGCCCTCGTGCTCGACCATCTGGCGCGGGTGGCGGTGCGGGACCGTGACGACCTCGTACGACGGGTCGATCGGCGACGAGCGGGTCAGGCTGACCACGCGGACGTCGTGCTCGGACGCCAGCTGCTTGGCCATCTGGGTGGCACGGATCGCCGGACCGGCCATCTTCGCGCCGATCGAGTCGCCCGTGATGATGAGGACGCGGCGGCGGGTGCCGACCTCGAGCACGCCGAGGGAGTGCACGATCTTGTCGTAGCCGGCCAGGTAGTTCTCGATCGGGTAGGCGGGCTCGTCGCGGTTGCCGAACAGGCGGAGGAGCTCACGGTCGGACCGGACGCGGGTCGCCTGGATCTGGCGGCGGGACTCGGTCATCGACGGCAGCTGCTCGACGAACTGGTCGACACCGTAGATGCCCGCCATGCTCGTCTTCGGCACCGGGATCGTCGGGACGCTGTCGTCGCCGGGGTTGCGCAGGTCGAGCTCGGTGGAGTCGAGCTCCCCGCGGCCCACGGCACGACGGACGGCGAGCGCCAGGGAACCGGGCAGCGCCGCGGCGAGCTGCTCGTCACCGAGGTTCTTGTAGAGCGTGAACAGTGCGTTCCGCTCGAGCAGGTAGGTCTCGCGGAAGTCGCCGAACTTGTTCATCGACGCGTGGTGCTTGTGGAACGCGACCGACTTCGGCTGGTACCGGAAGCGCCAGCCGAGCAGGTTGAGCCGCCAGCCGAGGTCGACGTCCTCGTAGAACATGAAGTAGCGGTCGTCGAAGCCGTCGAGCTGCTCGAAGAGCTCCGCGCGGATGAACATCGCGGCGCCGGTGCCGAACAGGACGTCGGTCTCGCTCTCCCACCGGCCGGTGTCCGGCGACCCGGCGAAGGGCTTGTAGCCCATGCCGTACCAGGTCATCGCGGCCTCGGTGAAGTCGACGTTGACGCCTTCCCAGTCGAGGACCTTCGAGGCGACGGCGCCGATGTCGGCACCGGAGGCGAAGGTGGCCATCGCCTCGCGCACCCAACCGGTATCGGGGCGGGCGTCGTTGTTGAGGAACGCCACGACCTCGCCGGAGGACTTCTCGACGCCGAGGTTGCACCCGCCGGTGAACCCGAGGTTCGCGCCAGCGTCGATCAGGGTGAAGTCGAGGCTCGAGGCCTTCAGACGCCCGAGGTGCTCGGGGCCCGAACCGTTCTCGACGACGATCACCTCGAGCTTGTCCTGCGGCCAGTCCTGCTTGCGGAGTTCCGCGATGCTCGTCAGGGTGTCGTCCGTGCCCTTGTAGTTCACGAGGATGACGGACACGACTCCCGGCTTGCGCTCTGTCACGCGAGTTCCTCCAGCAGCTGCCGCGCACCGGGCGCGGGTCGATGGGTCGGCCAACGGGGTGCCGCGGGCCGATGACACCCTACAAGGCGCGCCCAGGGACTCCCTGCCGCCGCTGCGGATTCGTGCAGAATGGCGTGCGTGACCGCAGTGATCCCGAGCACCCCCATGTCCTCTCCCCTCCGCGAGGACTACGCGGCCCTCGCGGCCGACGAGCACGCCGAGGGCCCCCGCGGCACGATCCGCTTCGCGGTGTCGACCGCCGACCCGGCCGAGGGCAAGGGCGACCTGTTCGTCGCGCTCGGGCTGGCGCGGGCGCTCCGGGCCGAGGGCTGGGGCGTCGCGATGTGGCCGCTCGAGCGCTGGGGCGAGGAGCTCCCCGCCGACACCGCCGTCGTGGTCAGCATGATCGAGTCCTTCGTGCCCGGGTACGTCCCAGCCGGCACCGCCCTGGTTGCGTGGGTGCGGAACTGGACCGCCAAGTGGGCAGCCCTGCCGTACCTCGACGAGTTCGACGCGGTCTGGACGTCGTCCGGGATCGCCCGCGACGCGATCGCGGCGGCGTACTCCGGCCCCGTCGAGGTGGTGCCGATCGGCGTCGACACCGAGCTGTTCACGACCGACGCCCCCGCACCGCGCGAGCGCACGGACCGCGCCGTGACCACGGTCAACTTCTGGGGCGTCCGCCGCCGGGTGCAGGACGTCCTCGCCGAGGTCGCCCCGGCCGAACCGATCGTCTGGTTCGCGGCGAACGTCGACCACGTCGAGGCCTCCGCGGGCGTCGAGCTCCGCCCGGCCGTGTCCTACTTCGCCCTGCCCGAGGTCTACCGCGCCGCCGGTTTCGTCGTCGACGACGTCATCGAGCCGGCCGCCGAGTACGGCACCCTGAACTCCCGCCTGTACGAATCGCTCGCGTCCGGGGCGCTGCCCGTCACCGACTGCGCGCGCGGGCTCGACGAGCTCGGCCTGTCCGACGTGCCGGTGTTCGACGACGCCGACTCGCTCGAGCGCGTGCTCGCGATGCCCCGCGACGAGCGCACCGCCCTGGTCGCCCGGCTCCGCGCCGTCGTGGTCGAGCGGCACTCGTTCCGCAGCCGCGCCGAACAGGTCGGTCCGTCGCTCGACGCCGCCGTCGCCGCCGCCTCGGGCCGGAGCGGCGAGCGTGGCGCGTTCCTGCGGTGGGCCACCGCCCAGCGCGAGACGCTCCGGCAGACCGAGCACGACCGCGACGTCCACCTGGCCGGCGTGCACGACATCAACGCGCGCCTGGTCGAGTCGGAGCAGAAGGTCGGCGCGTACGACACCGCCCGCCGCCTGGCCGAGGCGGAGCGCGACCAGATCGCGGCCCGCTTCGAGGGCCTCACGCGCTCCCCCGAGTACCGGCTGCTGCACGGCGTGGGCCTGATGGCGCGGCGCGTGCGCCGCTGACGGCGGTCGACGCGACCGGAGACGGACGGGAGGCCCGGTACCAGCTGGTACCGGGCCTCCCGTCCGTCGTGTGGCGACCGTCTACTGCACGGTGACCGTTTACTGCACGGTGACCCTCTACTGCACGGTGACGGTCTTCGTGCCGAAGCTCTTGGAGGTGCCGCTCGGCAGGTCCTGGAAGTAGACGCGCACGGTGTGCGTGCCCTTCTTCACCCCGGTGAGCTTCCGCGACAGGCCGACGTCCGAACCCCAGTCCGGGTGCACGGCCTGCACGTCGGTGCGGGTCGCGTTGACGGTGCCCGGCGAGACGGCGACGCCGTCCAGGTGGATCTTGTACTTGACCGGGTCCCAGACGTCCGGGTCGATCGCCCAGCCGGCCACGGTGATGGTGCCCGTGCCGCCGGTGACGGACTCGTACAGGCCCTTGACCGAGCCGGTCTTGCCCGTCTTGCCGGTGGTCGGCGGGTCGGTGACCGTCACGCTCTTCGTGCCGAAGCTCTTGTACGTGCCGCTCGGCAGCTCCCGGAAGTACACGCGCACGGTGTGCGTGCCGGCGGTCAGCCCGGGGATCTTCAGCGAGAGGCCGACGTCGGAGCCCCACGCGGGGTGCACGGCCTCGACGTCGGTCCGCTTCGCGTTCGCGGTCCCGGGGGCGATGGCGACACCGTCGACGTGGATCTTGTAGGCGACGGGGTCCCAGACGTCGGGGTCGATCGCCCAGCCGCGCACCGTGGCGCTGTTCACGCCACCGACCACGGACTCGAACGCACCCTTGACCGAGCCGGTCTTGCCCGTCTTGCCGGCCGTCCCCGACGCGTCGGGTTCGGCGGTCGACGCGGCGGTCACGGTCACGGACTTGGTGCCGAAGCTGACGTACTTGCCGCCCTGCAGGTCCTGGAAGTAGACGCGCACGGTGTGCTTGCCCGCCTTCAGGCCGGTGAGCCGGAGCGTCAGGCCGACGTCGGAGCCCCACGTGGGGTGCGTCGCCTCGACGTCGGTGCGGGTGGCGTCCGCGACCCCGCTGTTCGTGCTCACGCCGTCGACGTGGATCTTGTACTTGACCGGGTCCCACACGTCCGGGTCGATCGCCCAGCCGCGCACGGTGGCCGTGCCGACGCCGCCGGTGACGGAGTCGTACGACCCGCGGACGGCACCGGTCTTGCCGGTCTTGCCGGTGGTCGGGGCGTCCACGACGACCGACTTCGACGCGACCTTCACGTACTTCGTGCCGGGCTTGTCCATCACGTACAGCGTCACCGCGCGCGAGCCCGCGCTGATGCCGCCGATCGTCTTCGAGAAGCCGAGGGTGCTGCCGACGCCCGGGTAGACCTTCGCCACGTCGGTGCGGGTCTTGTCCGCCGTGCCGGTCGCCTTGCTCACGCCGTCGACGAGGATCTTCCACGAGCCGGGCTTGGACGAGTCGGGGTCGAGGACCCAGCCGGTGGCCGAGATCGTGCCGACGCCGCCGGTCACCGAGTCGAGGACGCCCTTGGGCGCCGCGCTCGTGATGGTGCGGGTGTAGCAGCCGAGCAGGGTGTTCGCCCCGCGACCCTGGTTGATGGCGTAGCTGCAGACGGAGTGCTTGCCGAGGCTCAGCCCGGTCAGTTCGGCCGAGAACCCGTGCCGGGTGTTGTTCGCGCCGAGGGTGCCGGCCAGGTCGCTCCGGGTCTTGTCCGCGGTGACGGTCTTCGCGCCGGCGCCGTCGACGTAGAACGCGACGCGCAGGGCGTTGGTGGTGTCCGGGTCGGCCGCCCAGCCGGTGACCGTGATCGACGAGGTGGAGGTCGCGGTCACGGAGTCGACGTCGCCGTAGGGATTGCCGCCGCCGGCCGCAGCACCGAACCAGTCGGTGTACATGCGCCAGAAGTTGCGGTTGCCGTAGGCGGAGCAGCTGTCACCGGAGCCGTAGAGGTTCGACATGGCCGCGGCGTTCGGGGTGTACGGGGTGTAGATGTACAGGCTCGCGGTGGCCTGGTTCTGGATGTAGACGGACTTCCGACCGCAGGCCGCGTTCGGGTTGAGCAGGATCGAGTTCGTCCGGCCCGCCTGGTACGCCCACGAGGTCGGCGACGCCTGGTACCGCTTGAACTGCAGGGCCGCGGCGTAGACCTGCTGGCCGAAGCCGAAGTACGCCGGGTCGCACGGGGCGGTGTCCGGGCACGCGAAGCCGGTGGCGTGCAGGTACATGTAGGACGTCGGCGAGGACGTCGTGACGATGCCCTGCTCCTTCTGCAGGAGCACGAGGAGCACCTTCTGGCTGATACCGCACGCGGCACCGACCTGGGCGATCATCGTCGCGGCCGACTTGGTGCCACCAGCGATGGCCGCGCACCGGCCGGAGACGGCACCGATCGAGCTCATCTTCTGCGAGAAGTCCTTCAGGCAGGCGGGGCCGCTCGACGACTTCCGGCAGTTCGGCGCGACGCTCGTCAGGAACGACTGCACGGCGGCGGCGTTCATCGCCGAGCCGTTGTAGAAGTTCGCGTCGCTGATGATGTTGCCCGGGTCGAAGTCCGACGCGACCGCGGCCGAGGCCGACTGGGTCGTGGTCTGCTCCGCGAGCACCGTGCCGAAGGTCAGGCCGCTCACCGCGACGGCGAAGGCCGCCACCAGGGCGAGGGAGCTCCGGAGGGAACGACGGGAGCGGGCTGCTCGGGGGGATCGGCTGGTGCGGGGGG
>NZ_QKTC01000022.1:0-57916 GCF_003234435.1 Curtobacterium sp. MCLR17_044
GGGCTGCTCGGGGGCGGGCTGCTCCGGTTCGGGTGCCGCTGCGACCGGGAAGGCGTCGGTTGCTTCACCCGCCTGGGTCGAACCCGATCCGTCGGTCGCGGTGACGTACGCGCGCACCTTGACGGACTTGGCGAAGAAGGGTGGCTCCGGAGGAGTCCCACCAGCGTCCCAGCTCGACGTCGTGGGGAAGCCGTTGCCGTCGTCGCTGGCGTACCAGTACGCCGTGTACCGCACCGTGATCCCGCTGCCGCTCGGCCCCGTCACGGCGATCGGCTGGCCCTGTTGAGCAGTCGCCACCGAGAGGTTCGCGTCGAGCGCCGTGGCGTTCCCCGTCCACGAGTCCGCATCGGACGAGCAGAAGCTGCTCCCCGGGCCACCGCAGGCGCGGACGGTCAACGGTGCCGAGACGTTCCGGGCGCCGGACCCGGGCACACCCGTCCAGGTCTGGCCCGGCTGCAGCGTGATCGGCTGCCCGCCGGCCTCGAGCTGGTAGTGGTGTGCTGGCCGCGACGAGGCGGTGACGCTCACGTTCCAGAGGTTCGTGCCGGCCGGGACGACGTCGACCGAGGGCCTGCCGGTGCCGGACGGCCGCTCGTAGGTCACGGCGTCGACGTAGTCCACGTTGCAGAAGTAGCCGTTGGTCACGGTCACCGCGTACCGGGTCGAGCCACCGCCGACGCCAGAGTCGCGCGTCGGACTCGAACTACCGAGCGAGTTCGAGGGCGGAGCAGCACAGTCCACGTTGCCGGATCGGAACACGGCGTACCGCAGGCCGGACCCGCCGGCGGCGTCCCCGGCGCTCCAGCTCACCGTCACCGTCGACCGGCCGGACGAGTCCGCCTGGTCCCCGGCGACCGCCTGGAGGTTCGTCGGCTTGCCCGGTGTCCCGACGGCACTGCCGGTGGCGGACGCGGAGTTCCACTGCACGACGGTGCCGTTGCGGTCGGCGTCGTTGCGAGCGGACACGGTGACCTTGTACTGGGCAGCGCTCTGGGCGCCGGTGAACGACGTGTTCGTGGCGGTGCCGGTGTGCCGCGTGCTCGACAGCCCGGGGCCCTCGATCGTGACGATGTAGTCGTCGACCGCGCTGCCGTTGTTCGGCGCGGACACCTTGCCCCACTTGACGTCGAGCTGGTTCGGTGTCGCCTTGCTCGGCGTGACCGTGATGCCCTTCGGGGGTGCCGGCACGAAGTCCGCACTCATCGGACCCGAGCGGGACGAGGGCTTCGAGTCACCGATCGCGTTGGTCGCCACGACCTGGAACCGGTACGACGCCTTCGGGTCGAGTCCGGTCAGCGTGCACACCGTCGCGGTCCCGCAGTTCTTCGAGACGCCGTTGGTCCCGACGACCCGGTAGCCCGTGATGGGCGAGTTGTTGCCCTGCGGGGTCGACCACGTGAGCGTGACCTGACCGCCGTCGTAGGAACCGGTGCGGGTGGGCGCACCCGGAGCGTCCGGGACGTCCTGCACCGAGATCGTGACGTCGCCCCAGACGTACCGGTCGGGGTCGTTCGTCGCGTCCGCCACCTGGTACTGCAGGTGGGCGTCGCCGGGCTTCGCAGTGTCGGCGACCGAGACCTGCAGGCGCGTGCGGTCACCACTCGGCGTGACGGTGACGCCGCTCGGCAGCCCGCCGGACAGACCCCGGATGTTCACGACGCGCAACCGCTCACCCGGGAACGGGTTGGTCGGCTGGTCGTTCGTGAGCACGTCGATGGTGGTGATCGCCCCGCGCTTCGTCACCGACCGGTCCGCACCGGGCTGGACCACCGGACGGGTGGAGGCGACGACGCCGACCGTGACGGTGCCGGCGCGACCGGTGTTGGCGTCGTCCGCGACACCGATCCCGATCGACGCGGTGGTGTTCTTCTTCGCGGTGTCGGCGACCGAGATCGTGAGCTCCTGCTTCGCGATCGACGCGGTCGTCCCCGCGGTTGGCCGGCCGACGATCGAGTACCGGAGCTCGGGCAGGTCCCTGGGGTACGGGTAGTCGGTCAGCTTCGTCAGGTCGATCTTGCGCGTCTCACCCGGCTGCATCTCGACCGAGGATCCCGTGAACGCCGGCGGCTGGTTCGACCGGGGCGTGACCGTGATCGGGAGCACGAGCGTGGCGACGCGGCCCTTGCCGCCGTTCGCCGACGAGCCGTCGGTGACCTCGAACGAGATCGACGCCTTGCCGTAGTAGAGCTTCGACGACGTGAACTGCAGCGTCGACGAGTCCACCACCAGACTCTGCCCGTTGGCGTGGGTGGCCTTGACCGTGCCACGGTCGGTGATCTTCGCGGTCTCGCCGTTCGCCGTCACGACGAAGTCCTGCAGCGGGATGCGGACGGTGGCCTCGCTCTTCACCGTGACCGCACCGGCGCTGCGGTTGATCTGGGGCAGGGCATCGTCGAAGCCCGGCACGTTGATGAAGCCGTAGGAGACGATGTCCGGGTGGTCGGCCCGGGCGACCGAGAACGGGATCACCTGCGAGTCGTCGGTCAACCGGACGGTGATGCGGCCGTCGTCGGTGGGCGTCGCGGTGTCGCCGTAGCCGGGGACGACCCCGACCCGGAGGTCGGCCGCGGTGCCCTCGGCGAAGAAGACGTTGTCGAGCACGTCGACGGTCACGCTCTGCCGGTGCAGGATGTCCTGCAGGTCGAGGGTCGTGTCGTCGACCTCGGGCCGGAGCGGCTGGGCGTCGGGGTCGACGGTCACCGTGAGGAAGGCCGTGCTCGACCCCCCGCTGCTGTTCGCGACGGTGTAGAGCACTGCGAAGTCACCGCTCTTCGCCGACTCCGGAGGCGTGACGCGGATCTGCTGCTTCCGGAGGACCTTGGCGGTGACGTCCTCGGCCGTCGGCTCGGCCTGCGCGACGGTCAGCTGCCCGCCTTCCGGGTCGGAGTCGTTCTGCAGGACGCGCACCGTCACCGACCCACCGGGGCGGATCGTGACGTGGTCGGCCTCGGCCACGGGGTTCGAGGCCTGCTCGGCGCGGGGTGCGATGCCGACCCGTACGGTGCCGGTGGCGCGGGCCCCGAGGGCGTCGACGACGGTGTAGGTGAACTCGTCGGTGCCGGCCGAGTAGTCGCCCGCCTCGTAGGTCAGGGCGTCCGAGGCGACGTCCGAGACCGACCCCTTGTCGGGGTTGGAGCCCACGCCGACCAGCTGGACGGAGTCGCCGTCCGGGTCGATCCCGTTCAACGGCACGCTGACACGCACCGACGACCCGGCGACGACGCGCGCGGTGACGGTCTGCGGGACGGGCGGGTTGTTCGTGGCGGCGTCGCGTTCGCGCACCGAGATCGACACCGCGGCGTCGGCGTACTGGCCGTCCGGGCCGGCGACCCGGTAGACGGCGGTGTAGTTGCCCGGCGTCTTCGGGGCGAGGTACCGCAGGTGGTCGCCGGAGACGAACAGCAGGCCGCCGTCACCGGGGACGTTCTGCACCAGTTCGGGCTGCAGCGTCAACGGCTCGCCCTCGGGCTGGGTGTCGTTGTCGAGCACGTCGATGTTCGCGACGTCGCCGACACGGACGGTGGCGCTGTCCGGCTGGGCGACCGGGGGCTGGATGCGGTCGGGCTTCGGGATCTCGACGACCGTGATCGTGCCGGGTGACGACGCCAGGCCGTTGGTCTCCGTGTACCCGAACGAGACCGGACCGTCGAGGGGCGCCGTGAGCGTGACACGGACTGTGTGCTGGTCGAGGATGCTCGCCTGCACGCCGCTGCCCCGTGGGGGTCCGTCGAGCGCCGTCACGAGCAGCACGCCGCCCGCCGGGTCGATGTCGGTCGCGGTGACGTCCGTGTCCTTGGTGGACAGGGTGTTCACGAACACCGTCTTCGGCGTGGTGATCGGCGCCGTCGAGGCATCCGGTGGCGCGAGGACGGTCACCCGGACGATGCCGCTCGAGGTCTTCACACCGTCGGTCACCGTGTACTCGAGCTGGTGGTCGCCCGCCCGATCCCCCTGCACCCGGAAGGTCCCGGCGTCGTAGCTCGGGGTGACGGTGAGCCCGGACGCCGACGACACGCTGGTCAGTGTCACGGTGCCGTTGCCACCTCGAACGTGGTCGAGCGGCTCGACCGTGAAGGCCTTGCCGGCGTACCCGGACACCGGGAACGGATCGGCGCGCAGCGGGACGGTGCCCTGCTTGGCGACCCGGACCGTCACGGCACCCCGACCGTCGGCGCGGCCGTCGCTCACGACCAGCTGCACGGAGCGCTCGCCGGTCCGGCCGCTGTCGTTCCGGAAGTCGAGCAGGCCGTCCGGCGTGGTGGACACCCGGTCGCCGTTCGACGCGGTCGCCGACTCCAGGTACACCGGGTCACCGTCCGGGTCGACCCAGTCGCCGAGGACGTTCGAGACGACGTGCCCGTTCTGGACGACGTCGGCCGAGGTGTCACGGACCTGCCGCGGCGCCTCGTTCTGACTGTCGGGGCGCACACTGATCCGGACGGTCGCGGTGTCCGATCCGCCGTTGCCGTCGGTGATCGTGTACGGGAACGTCACGGTCCCGGTGGCGCGCGACGACAGCGTGACCTGCAGGCGTTGACCGTCGCCGACGATCGCGACGCGGCCGGCGGACTTCGAGATGGCGCCGACCTCGCTCACGATGATCGGGTCACCGTTCGGGTCGTAGTCGTTCAGCAGGACCGGGAGGCTCGTGGTGCGTCCCGGACGAGCGCCCAGTTCGTCGTCCACCGCCACCGGCGGCTTCTGGTCCTTGTCGACCTCGGGGTCGTCGTCGGAGACCTGCTCCTGCTGCTGCTCGTCGTCCTGCTTGATCAGGTCGGCCCAGTTGTCGATGAGCTGCCCGCTCCGGTCGATCGCCCAGGAACGGCCGCTCGTCGGGTCGTTGGCGACGACGGTGTCGCCGTTGTGCAGGATCTGCAGTTCGCTCGTGCCGCCGGTGCTCGCCAGCCGCTGCAGCGCGTTGCCGTCACACGTGTCGATCGCCTGCCCGCCCGCCCACGCCGCGTACGTGCAGGAGCCGTCGACGTAGGGCCGCGCGGCTCGTCCGGCCACCTGGAGCGCGGTGGCGTCCACGGTGCCGGAGGCGCTGACGCGGACCAGGCCCGCCGTGCCCGCGACCGTGACCTGGGCCGTGCTGTCGGAGGACCGCTGGAGGGCCGGCGACGACCCCACCCGGTCGCCGAGTTCGACGGTGCGGCCGTCGACCGACAGGGCACCGCTCGTCCGGTCGAGCACGGCGAGGTGCCCGTCGAACGTGGCGACCTGGAAGTCGTCGCCGCGGTCCATGTCGACCTTCCACCGTTCGGCGACGGTGAGTGTCGTGCCGACGTCGACCAGCGACGCCGTCCCGGTCTTCGCGGAGTAGACCGCGACGTGGCCGTCGGAGGCGTCGAAGACGGTGTCGGCGCCCAGGGTCAGGTCTGCCTTGGCCGACGCGTCGAACTCGGCGAGGTCGTTCGCGGGGGTCGCCCAGAGCTCGCCCGTGTCGGAGTTGCCGATGACCGCGGTGTCGCCCGCGAAGAAGACCTGCGGCGTCCCCGCCGGCAGCGTGATCGCATCACCCACGGTGGCGTCGGCGACGTCGACCCGGGCGACCGTGCCCTTCGTCTCGTCCACGCTGTAGACGGTGGAGCCGCGCTGCAGCACGGACAGGTCGTCGCTGGCCGTCTCGACGGCGGTGTTGAGCTGCAGGATGCCGGTGTTCGCCCGGCCGACCGCGCCGTACTCGGCCGAGGGCACCCAGACCGTGCCGTCGCCGAGGTCGACGCGTTGCGTGTGGTACCCGGTGGAGACGATGGCGGTGGTCGCGACGACGGCGGCGACGAGCACCGAGGCACCGGTCGTCACGGCGGCGGAGCGGTGCTTCGCGAGGAGGGCGCGGATCACCCGGCGCTCCCGATCGTCGCGCACTTCTGCGCGCTCGCGGCACCCGTCTTGCCGTCGCGGTTCACGGCGACGGCGATGCACTCCTCGTCGCCGCGTTCACCGGAGACGACGAACGTCGTGCCGGTCTGCTGGCTCGACGACCCGTTGGACGAGATGACGTACGTGTCGCCGCTGCGCAGCCCGGGGTCGGTCCAGCTGAAGGACACGGACTGCGGCGACGGCTCGGCACGGACCTCGGCCACGACCGGGATCGCCCCGGCGCCGAGCCGACCGACGACGACGACGACCGTGGCGATCGCGAGGGCGGCGACCACGACGACGGCCAGGGACGTCGCCCAGACCAGGGTCGAACGGGTCCGGCGCCGGGCCCGCGTCACGGACCCGGTGCGGTGCACGGTGCCGACGCTGTGCGAACCGCCGGCCACCACCCCGCCCTGCACCGCACGGCGGGTCCGACGACGCCCGCCGACCCGGGTGGGTGGCTGCAGCTCACGGATCACGGTGCGCTCACCGTGCGGGGTCGGCGTCGAGATCGCCCAGGCCTCGACCGCGACGTCGGCGGACGTCTGGGGGATGCCGAGTTCGGCCTCGACCTGCTGGAACCCGCGGACGAGTTCGATCACCGTCGCGGGGCGTCCCTGCGGCTTGCGGGAGAGCGCCGAGGCGAGCAGGCGCTCCAGCGAGGGCGGCACGTCGGTGCGACCGGTGGGCTTCACGCCGCCCTTGTCGATCCGGTGCATCAGGTCGTTCGCACCGTTCTTGCCGCCGCGGATCTCGAACGGGCTGCGCCCGGCGAGGAGCGAGTACACGGTCGCCGCGAGGGAGTACACCTCGGACTGGATCGTGCCGCGCGACTCGTCGATCAGGACCTCGGGCGCGGACCACGGGATCGACATGCCGATCGGCTCGTCGGGGTCGGTACCCCCGATCGTCGCGGCGATGCCGAAGTCGGAGAGCACGGGGTTGCCGTAGGCCGTCAGCAGGATGTTCGACGGCTTGATGTCGCGGTGCAGCACGCCCTCACGGTGTGCGGTCTCGAGCGCCGACCCGATGCGGATGCCGATCGACAGCACCTCGGACACGGGGATCGGTTCGCGGCGGTAGCGCTCACTGAGGGACGAGGAGCAGAGCTCCATCACCAGGTAGGGACGGCCGTCAGCGGCGACGCTGGCCTGCAGGACGGTGAGGATCGACGGGTGCGTGCTGAGCCGGGCCATCAGGTTGGCCTCGGCCTGGAACATCTGCCGGACGCGGTCGTCGACGACCTCGTCCAGCAGCACCTTCACCGCGACCTGTCGTCGGGGCATGTCCTGCTCGTAGAGGAAGACGTCGGCGAAGCCACCGGACCCGAGGACGTGCACGGGACTGAAACCGCCGATCACGGGCGGGTTGGACGGCAGGCGTCTCGCCATGGTCCTCTCCTCCCCCGGCCGAGCGGCCAGCTCTCTCGACGTGGCCATGTCATTGTACGAAGCGTGGGTGACCGACATTCCGCACGCCGATCCCCCACGGCTCGACGTGTTCCCCCAGTTCGGGGGCCAGCTAGTGGCGCGGCAGCGTGTCCTCGAGGTCGCCGTCGTCCGGTGCGGCATCGACCTGCAGCACCACCACGGTGACGTTGTCACGACCGCCGGCCACGACGGCGTCGCCGACGAGGCGCTCCGCCAGGTCCTGCGCGCCGGGCTCGCGTGCCGCGATGCGCGCGATGCCGGCGTCGCCGAGCTCCTTGGTCAGCCCGTCGGAGCAGACGATGTAGCGGTCACCGGCCCGCAGGGGCAGGGTCCACCAGTCCGGTGCCGGCGGTTCGCCGAAGCCGACCGCACGCGTGATGACGTTGCTGTCCGGGTGCTGCTCGGCGTCCTCGGCACGCAGCAGGCCGGCGTCCACCATCTCCTGCACCACCGAGTGGTCGACGGTGACGCGGCGGAGCACGCCGTCCTCGATGCGGTAGGTGCGGGAGTCACCGACGTTGAACACGAGGGCAGCGGGCTGCCCGAGCGACGCCACGAGCGCGATCCCGGTGACGGTGGTGCCCGCACCGATGGCGTTGCCGCCGGCTGCACGCTCGATGTCGGCTGTCGCGAGGAGCAGCGCACGCTGGATGCCCTGACGCGTGGTGAACGGTTCGGCCGTCACCTGCTCGAGCCGACGCACGACCGCGTCACTGGCACGGTCGCCCGCGAGGTGCCCGCCCATGCCGTCGGCGACGACGAAGAACGGCGCGCCCACGATGTAGCTGTCCTCGTTGTGGTCACGCCGCCGACCGACGTCGGTCGCGGCTCCCCACGAGAGTGTCAGGGTGGCGCCGTCGGCACCGGGGACGTCGATGGCGTGCGCAGTGGCTGCTCGGCCGAGTTCGGTCACGTGTCAGGATCGCTCTCTGGTGGGTCGGGGCGTGCCGTGTGCTGTCTGATCGGAGGGCCACGGGGGAACCGGAGGCAGCCCCTCTGCCGTCGGTGCGACCCGGAGGTACGGCGAGAGGACCTCGATGGCGTTGCCGTCACCGATCTCGACTACCGTACCCGTCAGCGCGACGATCGACGCACCCGATGCCATGCGGTAGGCGGGTGCACCGGCCGGGCGGACGACGGTCCCGTTGGTGGACCGGAGGTCCTGCACGACGACGGCTTCGCCCTCGGCGTGCATCCGGACGTGGGACGACGACACCTGCCCGTACGTCGACCGCACGGTCACGAGTTCGGGCTGCGGGCCACGGGTGACCCGCGGCAGCGACGGCCGTCGCCCGATGACCACCGGGTGGTCGAGCCGGAAGGTGCGGTCGCCGATGCGGATCGAGGGCACGCGTGCCGTGGGGGCGGCGGGCACCGCCGGGACGGCCGGGAGGCCCGGGGCGGCACCCAGGAACGGGCTCGGCCCGGCACCGGGTCGCGCCGGCACCCGGACGACGGTGTCCTCCGGATCGACGTCATCCACCGCTGCGGGTGGCTGGTCGGTTGCCCCGGCTGCGGGCCGGATGACCGTGTCACCGAGGACCCCGTCGTCGGAACCGGGGTCGGGGTCGGAGTCGGGACCGGCTCCCGGGACGACGGGACCTGCGCGCCGGATGACGGTGTCGTCGACGGCGTCCGCCGTCCGGTCGCCCAGCGATCGTCGGGGTCGCCGGATGACGGTGTCCTCGATGTCGTCGTCGTACAACCGGAGCCCTCCCAGTGTGGTCTCCCCCACCGTAGACGATCCGGTCGACCCCACGTCATCGACGCTCCCACGACGGCCCGCTGCCCGCGACGACCGAGCGCAGGACGAGCCCCGCGAGCGGGTCGTCCGCGCGGGTCTCGAGGGCGTACCGGGCACGCGTCTCCGCCCGGGCCCACGACCCGAGCGCCCACGCACACCAGGCACCGAGCGACAGGGCACCGGCGGCACCCGACGATCCGTCGAAGGGGCCGTCCTGCGCCCGCCACACCCGCCACGCGTCGGCGCACCGGTCACCGGCGACCCGCACGCGGGCACGATCGGGAGCCGGGCCGAAACCGTGGAGCGCCGGCGGTGTCGGGTCCGCGAAGGGGTCGAACACCCGGATCGACCGGGGGTCCGGTGTGCCCTGCGCCGCGATGAACGGCACCAGGGCCATCCGGGGCGCGAGTGCGCCGCACGCGGTCACCACGGCCGTCGCAGCCGCCGTCGACAGGTCGGCGCGACCGGGCGCGACCAGCGCGGCCGCCGCAGCGGGGAGGGTGACCGCCGCGGCGATCTCGCGAGGGAAACGGACTGCGGAGCCGGGGCCGGACTGTGCCGTGAGAGGGATCATGCACGCCATCGAAACGTGCTGGGAGCCTCCAGGCAGGGTCGCCCCGACCATCTGTGGACCGGAGCGACCTCGCTCACGCCTGTGGAGGACGAGCCGACCCGGCACCCGCTCAGGCGGCGACGGGCTCCAGGCTCTCGGCGACCAGGTCCCAGCCGCCCTCGTTGCGCTCGACGACCACGTTGTTCGCGGCCGCCCAACCGACCAGGTCGTCCATGCTGCCGATGCTCGCGCCGGTGCGGGCGAGCAGCGCCACCAGGCGACCCTTCGCGGTCTTGTTCCAGTGGTTCAGCGCACGACGACGACCGGAGCCGTCGACACTCACCACCCGTGGTGCCACCGCTCCGGGCACGGGACCGAGCTGCCGGTACCCCTCGGACCTCAGGTCGAGCACCAGGCCGTCCGCACGGGTCAGCAGGGAACGGGTCGACACCGCGGGCCAGTGCGCGGCCAACCGGATCGAGCCGAGCCGCGAGTCGTGTGAGAGCCGGTACGCCGGGATCGGGTCACCGGCACCGATGGGGCCGAACATCGCGGACTGCACGACCACGTGTTCCGCCCACCACGCGCGGGTCGCAGCATCCGCGTCCTGCGCGCCCAACGGGTCGTAGAGGACCCCGGTGTACCGCTCGATCGCGGGCATGGTGCCCGAAGTGTCGAGCTCGAGGTTCCGGAGCCGCTCGGCGATCGACTTCGGACCGAGCTTGAGCGCCGTCCTGGCCGAGGACTCCTCGGAACTGACGAAGCGGGCCGCGGTGATCACCGCGGCCCGCTCATCGGCCAGTTCCGGGAACGAGAGTGCACTCAGATCGAGCGTGCAGCTCGTGTCCCCGCCCTCCCGCTTCGTCTCCGAAGGCGGGAGCAGGACGGTCAGTCCGGTCAGGACGCCAGCGCGGCCTGCCGCGCGACGATCGTCACCGTGTCGTGCTCGACCGACAGGAAGCCGTCCTCGGCGTCGACCGCGACGGTCGACCCATCGGCCCGCGTGATGCGGACCTGACCCTGCGCCAGGATCGCGAGCATCGGCTCGTGTCCGGCGAGGATGCCGATCTGGCCCTCTGTCGTCCGTGCGACGACCATGGTGGTGTCGCCCGACCAGACCTCACGGTCCGCCGAGACGACGCTCACGCTGAGACCCGCCATGTCAGCGGTTCTCCTTCTGGATCTGAGCCCACTTCTCTTCCACGTCGTTGATGCCACCGACGTTGAAGAACGCCTGGGTCGCAACGTGGTCGAACTCGCCGTCGGCGATGGCGCGGAAGGACTCGATGGTGTCCTTGAGCGGCACCGTGGAGCCCTCGACACCCGTGAACTTCTTCGCCATGTAGGTGTTCTGCGAGAGGAACTGCTGGATACGACGAGCGCGCTCGACCGTGATCTTGTCCTCTTCGGAGAGCTCGTCGACACCGAGGATGGCGATGATCTCCTGCAGTTCCTTGTTCTTCTGGAGGATCTGCTTGACGCGCGTGGCCGTCTCGTAGTGGTCGGCGCCCAGGTAACGCGGGTCCATGATGCGCGACGTCGACGCCAGCGGGTCGATCGCGGGGTACAGACCCTGCGATGCGATCTCACGGGAGAGCTCGGTCGTCGCGTCGAGGTGCGCGAACGTGGTGGCCGGAGCCGGGTCGGTGTAGTCGTCAGCCGGCACGTAGATCGCCTGCAGCGAGGTGATCGAGTGACCACGCGTCGAGGTGATGCGCTCCTGGAGCACACCCATCTCGTCGGCGAGGTTGGGCTGGTAACCCACGGCGGACGGCATGCGGCCGAGCAGCGTCGAGACCTCGGAGCCGGCCTGCGTGAAGCGGAAGATGTTGTCGATGAAGAGGAGCACGTCCTGCTTCTGGACATCGCGGAAGTACTCCGCCATCGTCAGCGCCGACAGGGCCACGCGGAGACGCGTTCCCGGCGGCTCGTCCATCTGGCCGAACACGAGGGCCGTCTTGTCGAAGACACCCGCCTCTTCCATCTCACCGATGAGGTCGTTGCCCTCACGGGTGCGCTCACCGACACCGGCGAACACCGACACACCGCCGTGGTCCTGCGCGACGCGCTGGATCATCTCCTGGATGAGGACGGTCTTGCCGACGCCCGCACCACCGAAGAGGCCGATCTTGCCACCCTGCACGTACGGGGTGAGGAGGTCGATGGACTTGATGCCGGTCTCGAACATCGAGGTCTTGGACTCGAGCTGGTCGAAGGCCGGGGCCTTGCGGTGGATCGGCCAGCGCTCGGTGATCTCGAGCTTCTCGTCCGTGTTGAGCACGTTCCCGAGGACGTCGAAGACCTTGCCCTTGGTGACGTCGCCGACGGGGACCGAGATCGGAGCGCCCGAGTCACGGACCTCCTGGCCACGGACCAGGCCGTCGGTCGGCTTCAGGGAGATGGCACGGACGAGGTCGTCGCCGAGGTGCTGCGCGACCTCGAGGCCGATCTCCTGCGACGAGTCACCGATGGTGATGGTCGTGAACAGGAGGTTGTACATCTCCGGGATTGCGTCGTGGGGGAACTCGATGTCGACGACGGGGCCCGTGACACGGGCGATCCGGCCGACACCGGGCGCCGACGACGTCTCGACCGCGGTGGTTGCGGTGTCGGTCATGGCTGGTGCCTTCCTGAGGGTGGGTATATGTCCGCGAACGACGCGGACTACTTCTTCTTCGACGAGAGGGCGTCGGCGCCGCCGACGATCTCGGAGATCTGCTGGGTGATCTCCGCCTGACGCGCGTTGTTCGCGAGTCGGGTGAAGTCACGGATCAGCGAGTCGGCGTTGTCGCTGGCCGCCTTCATCGCCTTCTGACGCGCGGCGTGCTCGGAAGCAGCCGACTGCAGCATGGCGTTGAAGATGCGGCTCTCGATGTAGACCGGGAGCAGCGAGTCGAGCACCGCATCGGCGTCCGGCTCGAACTCGTAGAGCGGCAGGGGCTCGTTGCCCTCGGGCTCGTCGATGCCCTCGACGACCTCGAGGGGCAGCAGGCGAACGACCTGCGGCTCCTGGGTCGCCAGGCTGATGAACCGGTTGAACACGATGTGGATCTCGTCCACGCCGCCGTCAGCAGTGTCCTGGAGGAACTTCGCCACGACGGCGTCGCCGATCTCCTTGGCCGTCGAGAACTCCGGCTGGTCGGTGTTGCCGACCCACTGCTGCTCGGACGGACGCTCACGGAACGCGAAGTACCCGACGGACTTGCGGCCGACCAGGTAGTAGACGACGTCCTTGCCCTCGCTGCGGAGCAGGGAGGCGAGCTCCTCGCCATGCTTGAGGACGTTCGTGCTGAACGCGCCGTTCAGGCCGCGGTCCGAGGTGAAGAGCACGACGGCTGCACGGGTCGACGACTCCGGCTCGGTGGTCAGCACGTGGTCGACGTTCGAGAACGTCGCCACGGCCGACACCGCACGCGTGACGGCCCGCGAGTACGGACCGGACGCAGCCATGCGGGCCTGCGCCTTCTGGATCCGCGACGCCGAGATCAGCTCCATGGCGCGGGTGACCTTCTTCGTGGTCTTCGCCGACTTGATCCGCTGGCGGTAGACCCGGACCTGCGCTGCCATCTAGCGACGACCCTTGACGATCTGCTCCTGGTCGACGTCCTCGGCGTCAGCCGCGTCGAACTGCTCGGAGCCGAGGGTCTTGCCGTCGCTCGTCTGGAAGCTCTTCGTGAACTCGTCGATCTGCTTGTCCATCTCGGCGACGGTCTCGTCGCTGAGCTGGTTCGTCTCGCGCAGCGTCGTGAGGACGTCGGAGTTGCGACGCAGGTGGTCGAGCAGTTCGGACTCGAAGCGGAGCACGTCCGGCACCGGGACGGTGTCGAGCTTGCCGTTCGTGCCGGCCCAGATCGAGACGACCTGCTCCTCGACCGGGTACGGCGAGTACTGCGGCTGCTTGAGGAGCTCGGTCAGACGCGCACCGCGCTCCAGCTGACGACGCGACGCCTGGTCGAGGTCGGACGCGAACATCGCGAACGCCTCGAGCGAGCGGTACTGCGCCAGCTCGAGCTTCAGCGTGCCGGAGACCTTCTTGATCGACTTCACCTGAGCGTCACCACCGACGCGGGACACCGAGATGCCCACGTCGACGGCCGGACGCTGGTTCGCGTTGAAGAGGTCCGACTGCAGGAAGATCTGGCCGTCGGTGATGGAGATGACGTTGGTCGGGATGTACGCCGAGACGTCGTTCGCCTTGGTCTCGATGATCGGGAGACCCGTCATCGAACCGGCGCCGAGCTCGTCGGACAGCTTCGCGCAACGCTCCAGCAGACGGGAGTGCAGGTAGAAGACGTCACCCGGGTAGGCCTCGCGGCCCGGCGGACGACGCAGGAGGAGCGACACCGCACGGTAGGCCTCGGCCTGCTTCGACAGGTCATCGAAGATGATGAGGACGTGCTTGCCCTGGTACATCCAGTGCTGGCCGATGGCCGAACCGGTGTACGGGGCGAGGTACTTGAAGCCGGCCGGGTCGGAGGCCGGAGCGGCGACGATGGTGGTGTACTCCATCGCACCGGCGTCCTCGAGCGCACCCTTCACGGAGGCGATCGTGGAGCCCTTCTGACCGATGGCGACGTAGATGCAGCGAACCTGCTTCTCCTCGTCGCCGGACTCCCAGTTGGCCTTCTGGTTGATGATCGTGTCGATCGCGATGGCCGTCTTGCCGGTCTGGCGGTCGCCGATGATCAGCTGACGCTGACCACGGCCGACGGGGATCATCGCGTCGATGGCCTTGATGCCGGTCTGCAGCGGCTGGTGGACCGACTTGCGGGCCATGACGCCGGGAGCCTGGAGCTCGAGGGCACGACGGCCCTCTGCGGCGATCTCGCCGAGACCGTCGATCGGGGCGCCGAGCGGGTCGACGACGCGACCGAGGAAGGCGTCGCCGACGGGGGCGGAGAGGACCTCACCCGTGCGGGTGACCTCCATGCCCTCCTCGATGCCGCCGAACTCGCCGAGCACGATGGCGCCGATCTCGTCTTCATCGAGGTTCTGCGCCAGGCCGAGCGTGCCGTCCGCGAAGCGGATGAGCTCGTTCGCCATGACGCCGGGGAGACCCTCGACGTGGGCGATGCCGTCACCGGCGTCGGTGACGTGCCCGACCTCGGCCGTGGAGGCCTTCGTCGGCTCGTAGTTCGAGACGAAGTCCTTCAGGGCATCACGGATCTCATCGGGGCTGATGGTGATGTCTGCCATGGGATTTTCCTTGTGGTTTTCCGGGGCCCTTCGGCTCCGAGAGGGTGACGCTGCCGGACTCGGCAGTTCCCGTTGTGGACTTGGGGAGGAGCGGCTTCGACCGTACGCCTAGCCGGCGAGCTGGAGCCGGAGCTCCGAGAGTCGCGTGGACACGGTGCCGTCGATGACGTCGCCGCCGATCTGCACCCGGACCCCGCCGACGACCGTGGGGTCGACGACCTGGTTGATGCTGATGTCCTTGCCGTACCGCTCGGACAGACCGCGCGTGACGCGGGCCGACTGGGCGGGGGTCAGTGGCGTCGCCGTGACGACGGTCGCGACGAGCTTGCCGGCCTGCTCGGCCACGATGCGCGAGGCATCACGGACGATCTCACCGATGCGGCGGCCGCGGGGCTGCTGCACCAGGGCCGACACGATCGTGATCGTCTGCTCCGATGCCTTGGCACCGAGGAGCCGCTCGACGAGCGCGCCCTTCTGCTGGGGGCTGCCGAGCTTGGTGCCGAGCGCCAGCTCGAGGCCGGCGTCCGAGCGGACGGCGGTCTCGAAGGCGAACAGCTCCGACTCGATCGACGAGTCCGGACCCGCGGTGGCGGCGACGGCGCGGATGCCCGCGTCCTCGATGCCCGCGAGCAGGTCCTGCTGCGAGGACCAGCGCGAGCCGGCCACCGCGGTCAGGACCGCACGCGTCGCGTCCGACTGTCCGGCGAAGACACGGTCGATGAGGACCTTCTTGCCGGCCGCGTCGGCCGTGGGGTCGGACAGCAGCCCGAGCAGCTGCGGCGCACCGGCGATCGCACGCCCGGAGGCGAGGATCTCGGCACCCGCGGCCAGGCCGGCGCTCGGACCGAGGTCCGACAGCACCGCCCTGGTGGACGCGAGTGCTTCTCTGGTAGCGCTGCGCATGCTCAGTGCTCCCCCGTCTTCGTGGCCTGCGAGGCCTCGAGGTCTGCGAGGAAGCGGTCGACCACTGCGGTCGACTTGGCGTCGTCCTTGAGGGATTCACCGATCACACCGGACGCGAGGTCCAGCGCGAGGGTGCCCACTTCGGACCGGAGTGCCTGGACGGCGCTCTGGCGCTCGGCCTCGATCTGCGCCTGGGCGTTGGCCGTGATGCGTGCTGCATCGGCGGCCGCCTGCTCGCGGACCTCGTTGCCGATCGCCGTGGCGTCGGCGCCGGCCTGCTCACGGATGCGCGAAGCCTCGGCACGTGCGTCAGCGAGCTGCTTGTTGTACTCGTCGAGCGCAGCAGCGGCCTGCTCCTGAGCGGCCTCGGCCTTCTTGATGCCGCCCTCGATGGCCTCGGTGCGCTCATCGAGCATCTTCGTGATGCGCGGCGTGACGACACGCCACATCACCAGGAAGATGATGACGAAGGCAAGCGCCGACCAGACGACGTCGTACAACGGCGGGATCAGCGGGTTGTGCGTCTCCTCCGCCGCGATGATGAGTGCGTTGTGCATCGAGGAGCCTTAGTTGGTGCCGGTGAAGATGAAGTACGTGGCGATACCGATGAAGGCCAGGGCCTCGGTGAAGGCGATACCGATGTACATGAGGGTCGTCAGGCGGCCCTGGAGCTCGGGCTGGCGAGCGACGGACTCGATCGTCTTACCGACGACGATGCCGACACCGATGGCCGGGCCGATCGCTGCGAGGCCGTAGCCAACCGTCGCGATGTTGCCGTTGATCTCCGCGAGAACGGTCGTTGCGTCCACGTGTTTTCCTTTCGAGGTGCGGGTCCGACGGTCGCCGGTCCCGTAGGGGGTCAGTGAGGAATCAGTGCTCGTCAGCCAGCGCCAGCTGGATGTAGACGGCGGTGAGGAGCATGAAGACGTAGGCCTGCAGCAGCGCGACGAGGACCTCGAAGAAGCTGAACGCGATGCCGAACGCGATGGTCCCGACGCCGAAGGCCTTGAAGCCGAGCGAAGCGTCGAAGAAGAAGAACTGCGTGGCCGAGAAGAACAGCACGAGGAGCAGGTGCCCCACGACCATGTTCATCAGGAGTCGCAGCGTCAGGGTGACGGGACGGAGCACGAAGGTGGAGACGAGCTCGATCGGCGTCACGATGATGTACAGCGGCCACGGCACCCCGGGCGGGAAGAGCGAGTTCTTGAGGAACGTGCCCGGGTGCTTGCGGAGGCCGGCGTAGATGAAGGCGAGGTACGCGACGATCGCCAGGATCATCGGCATCGCGATGCGGCTGGTGCCGGCGAGGTTCATGAACGGGACCAGACCGGTCAGGTTCATGAACAGCACGCCGAAGAAGATCGTCGCCAGGAGCGGCAGGAAGCGCTTGCCGTCCTTCTCTCCGAGATTGTCGAAGGTGTTGCGACGGACGACGTCGAACGCGTACTCGATGAACGCCTGACCGCGGTTCGGCACGAGCTTCAGTGCACGGGTGCCCACGAACGCGAACACCAGGAGCACGGCGACGGCGAAGAAACGGATGAGGACGAGCCGATCGATCTCGAACGGCGTCCCGGCGAAGAAGATCGCATCCGGGAAGAACTCGTTGATCGACGGACCATGGAACTCGGCGGCCTTGCTGCTCCCCGCCGCGACGGTGTCAACCGCAGCGGAGAGGGACAGGGGAAGAGCGTGGGATAGCAGCGCTGTCTCCTGTGTCGGCGCGCGCACATCATGGCACGCGATGGTGGACGTTGTGGAGGCTCGTCCGCCCCGAGCGAAAGGCTCCGGTAGCGGACTTCGAGAAGCCTATCAGGTGCGAGAGGCTTCCCGGCTTCTCAGACGCGGGGGGTCGGGTTCCCAGCGTCTGCGGAGTCGTCGAGGCCGTCGCCCGGCAGCCGGACGCCGATCGGGGTGCGGGCCTTCGCGACGGCGACGACGTCGATCACCAGGGAGCCGACGACCCCCGCGATGATCACGATCGCCAGCACCGGGAAGTCGACCCAGTCGCGGTCCTTGAGCAGGACTAGCAGCACGATGAAGACGATGAACTTGAGCAGCCAGGTGCCCATCACGATGCCGAAGAAGGCACCGGAGATCATCTGGCCCTTCGAGACGCGCAGCGCGACGAGGACACTGACCGCTGTGAGCCCGAGGAACACGACGCTCAGCACCGCGCCGAGCAGTCCCCCGACCAACCCGGGGCCGTCCGCGACGAGGAACCCGATGAGCCCGCCGACCACCGCCAGGGCGACGGCGAGGACCGCGCCCCAGGTGATGATGCGGCGGAACACCGGCCGGACGTGGTCGAGCGCGTTCGGTGCGGTCACGTGATGTCTCCAGGGATCGTGCGGTCGTTGGCGGCCCGGTCGAGCGGGTCGAGGCTGGCGTCCACCACGGCGGCGGAACGGTTGGCGGTCTGGGCGGCGATCTCCGTGCGTTTTCGGCCGAGCGGCGCGAACGTCGCGACGGCGCAGACGGTGAAGCCGACGGACACGAAGACGACGACCCAGTACCAGTCCACGAAGAGGAACAGCAGGCACCCGAAGGCGACGGTCGCGGTCCACGCGTAGAAGATCAGCACCGCGTGGAAGTGCGAGTGCCCCATGTCGAGCAAGCGGTGGTGCAGGTGCTTCCGGTCGGCCGAGAACGGCGACTTCCCCGCGCTGAGCCGTCGGGTGACCGCGAGACCGAAGTCCAGGATCGGGACGATCAGGATCGCGAACGGCAACAGGATCGGGATGAACGCCGGCAGCAGCGCCTGGCGTGTCTGCACCGCCGCCGGGTCGATGTTGCCCGTGACCGAGACCGCGCTCGTGGCCATCAGGAACCCGACGAGCAGCGCGCCGGCGTCCCCCATGAAGAGCTTGGCGGGGTGCCAGTTCAGGATGAGGAAGCCGAAGCAGGCCCCGACGAGGACCGCGGTGAGCAGCGACGGCAGGTTGAAGAAGAACTCGGTCTGGACGACCACGCGGTTGATGAAGAACGTGTAGAGGAAGAAGACCCCGCCGGCGATGATCGCGACGCCGGCCACCAGGCCGTCGAGCCCGTCGATGAAGTTCACCGCGTTCATCACGAGCACCACCGCCAGCACGGTGAAGATCAGGCTCATGTACGACGAGCCGACGCCCAGCGTGTTGCCGATGGGCAGCGAGACGATCGCGACGCCCTGCCAGGCGAGGATGCCCGCCGCGATGATCTGCCCGGCGAGCTTCGTCATCCAGTCGAGGTCCCAGATGTCGTCCGCGACACCGAGGACCACGATGATGGTCGCTCCCCCGAGCACCGCGAGGACGCGGCCGGGTTCGGAGAACACGAGCCGGAAGTAGTCGGTCCCCGCGATCGACGGGAACAGGAACCAGGCCGCGAGCAGCGAGACGATGACGCCGATGTACATCGCGATGCCACCGAGCCGCGGCGTCGGGGTGCGGTGCACGTCCCGCTCGCGGACCTGCGGGTACCACTTGTACTTCAGCCCGAGCTTCCAGACGATCAGGCTCATCACGAAGCTCACGACCGCGGCGATGGCCCCCGCGAGCAGGTAGTACTTCATGTGACGAGGTCGGCTCCGACGACCCGGATGATCTCCTCGTCGGGGATCACCCCGTGCCGGACGATGCGGAGCTTCCCGCCGTCCGACAGCCCGGTGGCGTCGACGATCGTCGAGCCGGTGCTGGCCTCGAAGCCGTCGTGCACCTCGACGGGTCCGCCGTCCAGGTAGATCGCGACGCTGTCACCGAGCATGCGCTCGGCGGCGTCGACGTCCATCGCGGCCGGGTCGCCCGTGGAGTTCGCGGACGAGACGGCGAGCGGCCCGACCTCCTGCAGGAGCTCGAGGGCGATCCGCGAGTCCGGCATCCGCAGCGCGACCGTGCCGCGCGTCTCGCCGAGGTCCCAGTCGAGCGACGGCTGTGCGTGCAGGATGACGGTCAGCCCGCCCGGCCAGAACTCGGCCACCAGGTCGCGCACCGGCTGCGGGACCTCGCTGGCGAGGGCGTCGAGCGTGGGCGGACCGGGGATGAGCACGGGCGGCGGCGACTGCCGCGTGCGGCCCTTCGCGTCGAGCAGCCGCTGCACGGCCGTCGCGCTGAAGGCGTCCGCGGCGAGGCCGTAGACGGTGTCGGTGGGGACCACGACGAGCTCTCCGCGTCCGAGGGCGGCACGTGCGAGCCGCATCCCGGTCAGGAGCCCGTCGGAGTCGGTGCAGTCGTATCGGGATGCCATGACTCGACGATGATAGTGCGACACAATGGTGGACATCGTGAACGAGACGCCCGCACCCCCGCTCCTGTTCCTCTTCGACATGGACGACGTCCTGGTCCGGTACGACTGGCAGGTGCGCATGGCCGCACTCTCCGAGTTCACCGGACACGAGTTCCAGGAGCTCCGTCGCCGCTGGTGGGACTGCGGCCACGAGATGCGTGCCGAGGCCGGTGGGTTCGCCGACGGCGACGAGTACCTCGCCGCGTTCGAGCGCGCGATGGAGTGCGACGTCCCCGAGGCCGACTGGGCCCGGATCCGCGGATCCGCCATGACCGAGCTGCCGGAACGCATCGAGGCGGTCCGGATCGCGAGCGAGCACGGGCGTGTCGGGCTGCTCACCAACAACGGTCCGCTCGCCGGCCGCTGGATCCACGAGTGGGCGCCGTCCCTGCCCGAGGTCTTCGGCGAGCACCTGGACACCTCGAGCAACTTCGGCGCCCGGAAGCCCGAGCCCGAGGTCTTCCAGCGCGCGATCGCCCACCACGGCGTCCCCGCGGAGCGCACCTTCTTCGCCGACGACATGCCCGAGAACATCGCAGGTGCGCGGAGCGTCGGCATCCACGCGGTCCTGGTCGAGCACGACACCGACCTGCGGGAGCACGTCCGCGCTTTCGTCGCGGCGCAGCAGCGCGAGGCCTCCCCCGTCGCGTAGCCCGCCACGCCCGTTCCTTCCCATCGCGGTCGTGCTGGAAAGCAAGAACGGGCACACCTGGTCATCCCGTACGACCCGGTACGCCCGATCCCACCAGGTACGCCCGGACCCAGCCGGCACGTGCACACGCACGCACGGGTGAGCGACGGGAGGCCCGCCCACGCCCGCAACGCCCGTTCCTTCCCATCGCGGTCGCGCTGGAGAGCAGGAACGGGCATACCTGGTCATCCCGGACGACCCGGTACGCCCGATCCCACCAGGTACGCCCGGATCCACCCGGCACACGCACGCGCGGCCGAGCGACGGGAGGCGCGGCTCGCCCCCGACTACCGCGTCGCGGTGGTCGTGCGGTCGCGCCCCGTCAGGTCGACGTGCGTCTCCGGGGTGCGGAACCCCCGGCGTGCCAGGACCTCCCGGACCCCGGCGCCCTGCGGCTCGGCGTGCTCGACGACCAGGACTCCCCCGGGCACGAGCAACCGCCAGGCCGTCTCGGCGAGTGCCCGGACGGCGTCGAGGCCGTCCGGCCCGCCGTAGAGCGCCATCGCCGGGTCGTGGTCGCGGACCTCGGGGTCGATCGGGATCGCGTCGTCCGGCACGTACGGCGGGTTCGACACGACGACGGACACGGTGCCGTCGAGTTCCGGCAGCGCGTCGGCGAGGTCGCCCTCGACGAGCCGGACCGTCCCACCGTGGGCGTCGACGTTCCGCCGGGTCCAGGGCAGGGCCTCGGCCGACCGCTCGACGGCGTAGACCACGGCGTTCGGCACCTCGGTGTCCATCGCGATCGCGATCGCACCGCTGCCGGAGCCCAGATCCACGGCGATCGGCTCGGGGACCGCGGTCGCCCGCAGCGCGTCGATGCCGAACTGCACGACGCCCTCGGTCTCCGGACGGGGCACGAACACGCCCGGTCCGACGGCCAGGGTGAGCGCACGGAAGTACGCCTGCCCGGTGATGTGCTGCAGCGGCTCACGGGTGGCACGGCGGGCGACGGCGTGCCGGAAGCGCTCGACGTGCTCCGGCGCGATGCCGCCACCGATGAGCGCACGGGCCTGGACGGCACCGCGCGAGGTGTCGGTCGCCCACGCGAGCAGCAGCTCCGCGTCGACCCGGGGCGTCGGCACGCCGACGGCGACGAGCGCCGCGGTCGCCTGCTCGAGCAGGCGATCCGCGGCGTACGTGAGTGGCGTGTCGGCGGTGATCCGGGCCTCCAGGCTGGGTGTGCGCTTACGCGTCCTGGTCGCCGATGGCGGCCAGACGTGCCTCTTCGTCCGCCTGGATGGCGGACTGGATGACGGGCTCGAGGGCACCGTTCATCACACGGTCGAGGTCGTACGCCTTGTAGCCGGTGCGGTGGTCCGCGATCCGGTTCTCCGGGAAGTTGTACGTGCGGATGCGCTCCGAACGGTCCATCCCGCGGATCTGCGACTTGCGCGCGTCCGAGGCGATCGCGTCGAGCTCCTCCTGCTGGCGCGCGAGGATGCGTGCGCGGAGCACGCGCATGCCGGCCTCGCGGTTCTGCAGCTGCGACTTCTCGTTCTGCATCGCCACCGTGATGCCCGTGGGCAGGTGGGTGATGCGGACCGCGGAGTCCGTCGTGTTGACGGACTGCCCGCCCGGGCCGGAGGACCGGTAGACGTCGATCTTGAGGTCGTTCTGGTTGATCTGGACCTCTTCGGGCTCGTCCACCTCGGGGAACACCAGCACGCCGGTGGTCGAGGTGTGGATGCGCCCCTGCGACTCGGTCTGCGGCACACGCTGGACGCGGTGCACCCCGCCCTCGTACTTCAGGTGCGCCCAGACGCCCTGGGACGGATCGGTCGTGTTCGACTTGATCGCGACCTGGACGTCCTTGTAGCCACCCAGGTCGGACTCGGTGCGCTCGAGGAGCTCGACCTTCCAGCCCTTGGTCTCGGCGTAGTGCGAGTACATGCGCAGGAGGTCGGCCGCGAACAGCGCCGATTCCTCGCCGCCCTCGCCGCCCTTGATCTCCATGATGACGTCACGGCCGTCGTCGGGGTCGCGCGGGATGAGCAGCCGGCGGAGACGCTCCTGGCGCTCCGACAGCTGCTCCTCGAGCCCGGGGACCTCGTCCGCGAACGCTGCGTCTTCACGGGCGAGTTCCTGGGCGGCGGCGAGGTCGTCCCCCGCCGCCTGCCAGGCCTCGTACGCGGACTTGATCTGGTTGAGCTCGGCGTACCGCCGGTTCACCTTCTTCGCCCGGGCCGCATCGGCGTGGAGCGCGGGGTCCGACAGCTGCTGTGTCAGGTCCTCGTGTTCCGCCAGCAGCCCCGCTACCGACTCGAACACGCGTTACTCCTGGTGGCCGTTGTGGTGGGCGCCGGTCGAGGGGACCGACTTCTGCACCTGCACCAGGAACTCGACGTTCGACTGCGTCTCCTTGAGGTTCCGCAGCACGATCTCGAGGGCCTGCTGCGGGTCGAGCCCGGCGAGGGCCCGGCGCAGACGCCAGGTGATCTTGACCTCGTCGGCGGAGAGCAGCTGCTCCTCGCGACGGGTGCCCGAGGCGTTCACGTCGACGGCGGGGAAGATCCGCTTGTCGGCGAGGTGACGGTTCAGGCGGAGCTCCATGTTGCCGGTGCCCTTGAACTCCTCGAAGATGACCTCGTCCATCTTGGAGCCGGTCTCGACGAGCGCGGTCGCGAGGATGGTCAGCGAGCCACCGTCCTCGATGTTGCGCGCGGCACCGAAGAAGCGCTTCGGCGGGTAGAGCGCCGCCGAGTCGACGCCACCGGAGAGCACACGGCCCGACGGCGGGGTCGACAGGTTGTACGCACGGCCGAGGCGGGTGATCGAGTCGAGCAGCAGCACGACGTCGTGGCCCAGCTCCACCAGGCGCTTCGCACGCTCGATGGCGAGCTCGGCGACGGTGGTGTGGTCCTCGGCGGGACGGTCGAAGGTCGAGGCGATGACCTCGCCCTTCACCGTGCGCTGCATGTCGGTGACCTCTTCGGGCCGCTCGTCGACGAGGACGACCATCAGGTGCGCCTCGGGGTTGTTCTTGGCGACGGCGTTCGCGATGGCCTGCAGCACGACGGTCTTGCCGGCCTTCGGCGGGGACACGATGAGACCGCGCTGGCCCTTGCCGATCGGCGACACGAGGTCGATGATGCGGGTCGACAGCTTGCCCGGCTCCGTCTCGAGGCGCAGGCGCTCGTTCGGGTACAGCGGGGTGAGGTCGTTGAAGTCGACGCGGGCCGCGGCCTCGTCGGCGGACTGGCCGTTGATCGACTCGACGGCCACGAGCGCGTTGTACTTCTGGCGGCTCTGCTGCTCGCCGTCACGCGGCTGCTTGATCGAACCGACGACGGCGTCGCCCTTGCGCAGGTGGTACTTCTTCACCTGGCCGAGGGAGACGTAGACGTCGCTCGGGCCCGGCAGGTACCCGGTGGTGCGGACGAACGCGTAGTTGTCGAGGACGTCGAGGATGCCCGCGATCGGGATCAGGACGTCGTCCTCGGTGACCTCGGGCTCGAAGTCGTCGTTCTGGCCGCCACGGCCGCGCTTGCGGTCGCGCTGGCGACGGCTGCGGCCGCTCTCGGCCTCGTCGGCGTGCTGTTGCTGCTGCTGCTTCTGCTGGCCGCTGGTCTGCTGCTTCTGCTGACCGTTGTTCTGCTGCTGCTTCTGGTCGGCCTTGTCGTCCTGCTTGGCCTCGGCCTGCTTCGGCTGGTCGTTCTGCTTCTGGCCGCCGTTCTGCTGGCCGTTCTGCTGCTCGCCGCCGTTCTGCTTCTGCTGGCCGCCGTTCTGCTGGTCGGCACCGTTCTGCTTCTGCTGGCCGGCGTTCTGGGCGCCGTTCTGGGCGCCGTTCTGCTGGTCGGCGCCGTTCTGCTGCTCGCCGTTCTCGGCGTTCTGGCCACGGCCACGACCGCGACCACGGCTACGACGACCGCGACGCGAGCCGCCCTCGCCCTGCTCGGAGTTCTGGTCGCCCTGGTCGTTCTGGTCGCCGGACTCGTTCTGGTCCTGGTCGGCCTGCACGGCGGACGTCGGAGCCTGCTGGCCCTGCTGGCCCGCCTGGCTCGGCTGCTCGGCCTCGGCGGGTGCCGACGCCTGCTGGCCCTGCTCGGCGGCGCGCTGGTCGGCGCCACGCTGCTCGGTGCCACGCTGCTCGGCGTTCCGCTGGCCACGGCCACGGCGCTGGGAGCCGGACTGCGCGGCTTCCTGGGCGTCCTTCTCGGCGCGGACCTGGTCGAGCCCGGCGAGGAGGTCCTCGGTGCCGGTCTGGCCGTGGTTGGTGTGCTCGGCGGCCGAGGTCGGCGCGGCGTTCACGGTGCCGCCGGACGATGCGCGGCGCGAACGACGGGCACGGCTCGGGGCTGCCGACTCGGCGGGGGCCTCGGGGTCGGCGACGGGGGCCTCGGCAGCGGGCTGCGCGGGGGTCTCGGCGGGCTCCGGCAGGGTCGGCTGCTCGGTGGCGGCCGGCTCGGCGGGGGTCTCGGCGACGGCGGCGGCGGCCGGGGCGGCCGGCGTCTCGTCGACGGGACGCTTGTCCTCGATGGAGGCGATCAGGTCGCCCTTGCGGAGCTTGGAGAGCCCGGTGATGCCGAGCGAGGAGGCGATGCGCTGGAGCTCCGGGAGACGGAGGGCACGCAGGTCGCTGGGGATCTCCACCTGGGCGGAGTTGTTGTCGGTCAAGGTCGGTGTTTCCTTTCGAACCGCAGAACGCGGAGAGTTTCCACCGTCCCGGATGCAGGGTGAGCATCGACCGCCGTTCAGACGACGGATCGGGATTCGGTGATCAGAAAGAGATGCACACTCGCGCACCGGACCCTGCGACGTCGCAGGAGCTGTCCTGAGGACGAGCGATCCGTACGGTTACGCGGGTTCGGCTTCGAGCGCCGAGTGCGCTGCCACTGTAGCACCACCGAGATCGACGGCCAGCATGAGCGGCCGCCAGTCGGATTCGGCGTGTCGCTGCACCAGTTCGGCGGCGGTCAGGCGCTGTGCCGGGTCGCTGCCGAGGACGAGCAGGCTCGGCCCGGCACCGGAGACCACCGCGGCGAGGCCGTGCTGTCGGAGCAACCGGATCAGGGCGTCGGTCTCGGGCATGGCGCTGGCGCGGTACGCCTGGTGCAGACGGTCCTCGGTCGCGGCGAGCAGCAGCTCGGGGCTCTGGATGAGCGCCGCGACGAGCAGCGCCGAGCGGGAGACGTTGAACGCGGCGTCGGCGTGCGGGACCTGCTCGGGCTGCAGGGAGCGCGCGAGCTTGGTCGAGAGCGTCGAGGTCGGCACGAACACCACCGGGGCGACACCGCGGTGCACCAGGAGCCGCTTGTACGCAGGGCCCTCGGCGGTCATCCACGCGATCGTCAGGCCGCCGAAGAGCGCCGGCGCGACGTTGTCCGGGTGGCCCTCCATCTCGGTGGCCAGGGTCAGGAGCGTCGAGGCGTCGAGGTCGACGATGCCCTCGAGGAGCCCCCGGGCCGCCATCAGCCCGGCGACGATCGCCGCGGCGGAGGAACCGAGACCGCGGCCGTGCGGGATCGCGTTCGTGGCGTGCAGCTCGAGACCGGGCTGGTCGACACCGGCGTGCTCCAGGCCACGGCGGACCGCACGGACGACGAGGTTCGTGTCGTCGGTGGCGACCTCGCCGGCACCGACGCCCTCGACCGTGACGGTGGCGCCGGGTTGGCGGCGCACGCGCACCACGACCTCGTCGTAGAGCGAGAGCGCGAGGCCGAGCGAGTCGAAGCCGGGGCCGAGGTTCGCCGACGTGGCAGGCACCCGGACGCGGACCGCCGATCCGGTCGGCAGTGCACGGACCGCCCGTCCGGCCGGTACAGCACTGCGGGCGGTCATGCCCTCACCCGGTCCGGACGAGCGGTCGGAGATCACTGCTCGCTGACCAGACCGAGCACGTCGGCGATCGACTTCGTGTCGACCGGCACGCTCGTCGGGGTGACCTCGCCGCCGTCCGGCGTGCGGAGCGCCCACTGCGGGTCCTTCAGGCCGTGGCCCGTGACCGTGATGACGACCTTCGCGCCCTTCGGCACGACGCCGGCGTCGGCGCGCTCGAGCAGCCCGGCCACACCGATCGCCGACGCAGGCTCGACGAAGACGCCGACCTCGGCCGACAGGATGCGGTGTGCCGCGAGGATGGCCTCGTCGGTGATGGCACCGAAGTAGCCGTCGGTCTCCTCCCGCGCCTCGAGCGCGAACTGCCACGAGGCCGGGTTGCCGATGCGGATCGCCGACGCGATGGTGTCCGGGTGCCGGACAACCTCGCCGTGCACGATCGGGGCGGAACCGGCGGCCTGGAACCCGAACATGCGGGGCAGCTTGGTGCTGCGGCCGGTGGCGACGTCCTCGCGGTAGCCGCGCGAGTACGCGGTGTAGTTGCCCGCATTGCCGACGGGCAGGAAGTGGAAGTCCGGTGCGTCACCGAGGACGTCGACGACCTCGAACGCGGCGGTCTTCTGCCCCTCGATGCGGTCGTTGTTGACGGAGTTGACGAGGTGCACCGGGTAGTTCGCCGCCAGGTCGCGGGCGATGTCGAGGCAGTCGTCGAAGTTGCCCTGCACCTGCAGCAGCTGGGCGTCGTGGGCGACGGCCTGGCTGAGCTTGCCCATGGCGATCTTGCCCTCGGGCACGAGCACCGCGGCGGTGATGCCGGCGTGCGTGGCGTACGCGGCGGCCGAGGCGCTGGTGTTGCCGGTCGAGGCGCAGATGACGGCCTTCGCGCCGTGCTCGACGGCCTTCGAGATCGCCATCGTCATGCCGCGGTCCTTGAACGAACCCGTCGGGTTCATGCCCTCGAACTTCACGTAGACCTCGGCGCCGGTGCGCTCGGAGAGCCGACGAGCCGGGATGAGCGGCGTGCCGCCCTCACCGAGCGTGACGATGGGCGTCGCCTCGGTCACGTCGAGTCGGTCGGCGTACTCGCGCAGGACTCCCTGCCACTGGTGGGCCATCAGGCTTCTCTCTCTGTCCGGTGGTGTCGATCTGGTGGTGGTGCGGCTGGGTGGGCCGGCTGGTCGGCCTGGAGGCCCGTGGTCGCGTCAGCGACCGACGACGCGCAGGACGCTGGTGACGTCCAGGACGACGTCCTCGCCGCGGAGGGCGACGACGGTGTCCGCCAGGTCGGCCTCGCGCGCCAGGTGGGTGCCGATGACGAGCGTCGCGGTCCCCTCAGCTGCGCCGGTGGTGGTCTGTTCGACCGTCTCGACGCTGACGCCGTGCTTCGCGAGCACGCCGGCGACCGTCGACAGCACGCCGGGGGCGTCCGTGACGTGCAGGGTGATCTGGTAGCTCGTGCGGACGGTGCCGATCGGGAACACCGGCAGCTCGGACTGCGTCGACTCGGCGACCCCCGGGCCGCCGATGACGTGCCGACGGGCCGCGGAGACCAGGTCGCCGAGGACCGCCGAGGCCGTCTCGACGCCACCGGCACCCGCGCCGTAGAACATCAGGTCGCCGGCGGCCTCGGCCTCGACGAACACGGCGTTCTTCGCACCGTGCACGCTCGCGAGCGGGTGCGACTCGGGCACGAGGGCCGGGTAGACGCGGGCGCTGACGCCCTCGCGGCCGTCCTCGTCGGTGAGCCGCTCGGCGGTCGCCAGGATCTTCACGACGTAGCCGGCCTTGCGGGCGGCGCGGACCTGGTCGATCGTGACGTGGGTGATGCCCTCGCGGTGCACGGCGGCGAGCGGCACCGAGGTGTGGAACGCCAGCGAGGCCAGGATCGCGGCCTTCTGCGCGGCGTCGTAGCCCTCGACGTCGGCGGTCGGGTCGGCCTCGGCGTACCCGAGCTCCGTCGCGGTGGCCAGGGCGTCCTCGAACGTGGAGCCCTTGCGGTCCATCAGGTCGAGGATGAAGTTCGTGGTGCCGTTGACGATGCCCATGATCCGGACGATGCGGTCACCGGCGAGCGAGTCGTGCAGCGGGCGGATGATCGGGATCGCCCCGGCCACGGCGGCCTCGTAGTAGAGCTGCGCGCCGACCTGCTCGGCCGCGGCGAAGAGCTCCGGGCCGTGGGTCGCGAGCAGCGCCTTGTTGCCGGTGACGACGTCCGCGCCCGACTGCAGGGCCTGGAGCACGAGGGTGCGCGCCGGCTCGATGCCGCCGATGAGCTCGACGACGATGTCCGCGCCGAGGATGAGCGATGCCGCGTCCGTGGTGAAGAGCTCCGCCGGCAGGTCGACGTCGCGCTGGGCGTCCACGTCGCGCACGGCGATCCCGACCAGCTCCAGCCCGGCACCGGCGCGCGAGGCCAGCTCGTCGCCGTGCTCGAGGAGCAGTCGCGCGACCTGGGAACCGACCGAGCCGGCCCCGAGCAGCGCGACACGGACGTTGCGGTATTCGATCATCTGGTAGCGGTTCCTGTCGGTGGGGGTGCGCCCTGCGGGGTGGGCGGACCCGGTCGGGTCGGGGGTCAGCGGCCGGTGCCGTCGGCGGGCACGGCGGCGACCCCGGTGTCACGGGCGAGGAGGTCGTCGATCGTCTCGCCCCGCACGAGGATACGGGCTGCGCCGTCCGCGACGGCGACGACCGGCGGGCGGCCCACGTGGTTGTAGTTGCTCGACAGCGCCCAGCAGTAGGCCCCGGTGGCCGCGACGGCGAGCAGGTCACCGCGCTGCACGTCGCCGGGCAGGTACTCGTCGTTCACCACGACGTCGCCGCTCTCGCAGTGCTTGCCGACGACGCGGCTCAGCACCGCCGGTGCGTCCGAGGTGCGGGCGAGCCGGGCCGTGTAGTCGGCGCCGTACAGGGCGGGACGGATGTTGTCGCTCATCCCGCCGTCGACCGAGACGTACGTGCGGGTCGCGCTGCCGCCGTCGTCGGTCTCGAGCGTGACGGGCTTGATCGTGCCGACGCGGTAGAGCGTCACCCCGGGCGGGCCGATGATGTAGCGGCCCGGCTCGACGGCGATGTCCGGCACCGGGATGCCGCGCTCGGCGCAGGCCTCGCCGATGATCGTGGCCAGTGCCTCGGCGACGTCCTCGGGGGCGAAGGCCGAGTCGGCCTCGGTGTAGTCGATGCCCCAGCCGCCGCCGAGGTTCAGCTCGGGCACCGGACCGGAGGCCACGAGCGTCGCGTGCACGTCCATGAGTCGACGTGCGGCCTCGCGGAAGCCGGCGTCGTCGAAGATCTGCGAGCCGATGTGCGAGTGCAGCCCGACGAAGGCGAGCGAGGGTTCAGCGCGGACGGCTGCCGCGGCCTCGACGGCCTCGGACAGCGGGATGCCGAACTTCTGGTCCTCGCGGGCGGTCGCCAGGTACTCGTGGGTGGACGCGTGCACACCGGTGTTGATCCGGATGCGCACGCGCTGCACGACCCCGGCGTCGGCGGCGGCACGGGCGACGCGCTGCACCTCTTCGTGGCTGTCGAGCACGATCGTGCCGATACCGACCTCGACCGCGCGGGCGATCTCGGCGTCGGACTTGTCGTTGCCGTGGAAGCCGAGCCGGCCGGGGTCGATGCCGCCGGCCAGGGCGACCGCGAGCTCACCGGCGGTGCAGACGTCCACGCGCAGGTCGGCCTCGGCCATCCACGCGACGACCTGCGTCGTCAGGAAGGCCTTGCCGGCGTAGTAGACGTGCGCGTGGCTGCCGATGCGCTCGAACGCCTCGGCGAACGCGTTCCGCACACGGACGGCGCGGGACTGGACGTCACGCTCGTCGACGACGTACAGGGGCGTGCCGAACTGCGCGACCAGGTCCGTCGCGCTGATGCCGCCGATCGCCAGGGTGCCGTCGTCGGTCCGCGTCGCAGACGCGGGCCAGATGCGGTCCACCAGTTCGGAGGCGTCCGTCGGGAACCGCAGCCGCGGCGGTGCAAGGGGGTTCTCGCTCACGGGACCCGATCCTACCGACGCGAGCCGTTCCTCCAGGCCGCGTTACGCACCCGTCCACTCAGCCGCAGCTGCCGACCGTCCGCAGGCCGTCCTCGTTGAGCGGTAGCGCGTCCGCGGTGATCCGGACCGTCGCGTCCGACTTCGACACGTCGAGCGAGCGCACCCGCAGCGCCTCGGGCAGGAACTGCGCGGTGCAGACCTGCACCGGGACGCCGGTGACGCCCGGGATCGAGTCGACCTTCAGGCCGAGGTCGGAGTTCGTGATCCGGACGCTCTCCGGGGTGATCGAGATGCCGCGGCCGTCGTCCTGCGCGACGACGGCACCCTTGGCCGCGTAGGTGATGTCGTAGCCGAGCACCGACGACGACCCCGTCAGTTCGACGCCGCCGTCGACCAGGTTCAGCCGGTCGAACAGCGGGCTGTACTTCGCCAGGTCCTTGACGCTCGACGACGCCAGGGTGACCGTGCCGTCGACGTCGCGGACGTCGCCCTTGCCGTCCACCGGGACGTCCTGCGCGGTGACGTCGGCGGCGAGCGGGATGCCGTCGACCGTGAGCTTCGCCGAGGAGATCTCGACGCGGTCGAGGGTGCCGCTGATGAGCTGCGGGATGACGATGCCCTCGGCGTGGGCGTCGACCTCGCCGGTCGTGCCGTCCGGCAGCGACTGCTCGACCTGCTGGGCGATGATCCGGTCGACGACGCCGCGCAGCACGAACTCGGCGATCACGACGAGGGCGGCGAGCACGACGACGACCACGAGCAGGACGACGGGCCAGCGGCGGCGCGTGGTGGGGCGTTCGGTGGCTGCGGGCATGCGTCCCACCCTGCCAGTCCGTCCCGGCAGCCTGCCTGGAGGCCCGGTGCGCGTCCGGCGCGGCGGCTGCCGGGATGCAAGACACCGGTGTTCGCGCTCGACGCCGCGGAATGCGGGTGTTCGGTGCGCGAACACCGGTGCTTTGCGGAAGGAGTGCCGCTACATGCGGGACGGAGCCGACACGCCGAGCAGGCCGAGGCCGTTCCGGACGACCTGGCCGGTGGCGTCGTTCAGCCACAGGCGCGTGCGGTGCAGGTCGGTCACGGGCTCGTCGCCGAGGGGCGTGACACGGCAGGAGTCGTACCAGCGGTGGTACAGGCCGGCCAGCTGCTCGATGTACCGCGCGATGCGGTGCGGCTCGCGCAGTTCGGCTGCGTGCCGGACCACCCGCGGGTACTCGGCGAGGGCTCCGAGGAGCGCGCTCTCCGACTCGTGGGTCAGCAGCGAGGCGTCGAACACCGACCGGTCGACCCCGGCCGCGGCGGCGTTCCGGGCCACCGACTGCGTGCGGGCGTGGGCGTACTGCACGTAGAAGACGGGGTTGTCGTTCGTGCGCTTGGTGAGCAGGTCGAGGTCGATGTCGATCGCGGTGTCGCTGGCGAAGCGGACCAGGGCGTACCGGCCGGCGTCGACACCGACGGCGTCGACGAGGTCCTCCATCGTGACGATGGTGCCGTTGCGCTTCGACATGCGCATCGGTTCGCCGTCCTTGAGCAGGTTGACCATCTGCCCGATCAGGATCTCGAGGTTCTTGCCCGGCTCGTCCCCGAACGCGGCGCACATCGCCATCATCCGGCCGACGTAGCCGTGGTGGTCGGCGCCGAGCATGATCAGGTTCCGCTCGAACCCGCGCTCGCGCTTGTCGAGGTAGTACGCCAGGTCGCCGGCGATGTACGCGGGCTCGCCGTCCGACTTGATGACGACGCGGTCGCGGTCGTCGCCGAAGTCGGTCGTGCGGAGCCACTCGGCACCCTCGGCCTCGTACATCACGCCGGCCGACCGCAGCCGGGCGATCGCACGCTCGACGGCCTTCGACTCGTGCAGGGCGTTCTCGTGGAAGTAGACGTCGAAGTCGACGCCGAAGTCGTGCAGCGACGACTTGATGTCCGCGAACATGAAGTCGACGCCCTCGCGACGGAAGAGCTCCTGCGCCTCGTCGCGCGGCAGGTCGCGGACGTCGATGCCCGGCTCGAGGGTCGCGATGACCCGTGCGGCGATCTCGGCGATGTAGGCGCCGCCGTAGCCGTCCTCGGGCGTCGGCTCACCGAGTGCGCTGGCGACGAGGGAGCGGGCGAACCGGTCGATCTGCGCACCGTGGTCGTTGAAGTAGTACTCGCGGGTGACGAGGCCGCCCTGCGCCTGGAACACGCGGGCCAGGCTGTCGCCCACTGCGGCCCAGCGGACGCCGCCCATGTGGATCGGGCCGGTGGGGTTGGCGGAGACGAACTCCAGGTTGATCCGGACGCCGTCGTACAGGTCGCCGGTGCCGAAGGACTCGCCGCCGTCCACGATGGTGCGCGCGATCTCGCCAGCGGCGGCCGCCTCGAGCGTGATGTTGATGAAGCCGGGGCCGGCGACGTCGACGGAGTCCACACCGTCGAGCTCGGTCAGCTCGCCGGCGATCTCGGTCGCGAGCTCGCGCGGGTTCGTGCCGAGCCGCTTCGCGAGCTGCATGGCGGCGTTCGAGGCCCAGTCGCCGTGGGCGCGGTTCTTCGGACGCTCGAGCACCACGTGGGACTCCTCGATCGTCACGGTCTCGGACGCGCCTCGGCGCTCGACGATCCCGGTCAGGATCGACAGGTACGCGGCGGAGAGTTCGGCAGGAGTCACGAGGACCGATCCTACCGGGACGCCCAGGTCCGCACCGGTCGATGCAGCATCATGTCGGGATGACCCCCCGCAGCCGTGCCCGGGCGCTCACCGTCGCCACCCTCACCACCGCAGCAGCCGTCGTGCTCGCCGGGTGCTCGAGCAGCGGGGACAGCACTCCGTCGGCCAGCGCGACCCCGGCGGGCAAGCCGGTGTCGCAGACCTGCGCGGAGCTCCTGCCGACGAGCGCACTGTCGGTGTACGGGCAGACCTTCGAGCTCGACGACTCCTTCACCCCGACGAAGGGCTCCCCCGCCGCGACCATCGCGAAGCAGCAGGGTCGCGTGTGCCGGTTCGTCAGCACCGACGCGGACGCCACGGCGATCACGCTCGCGGTCGCCGACCTGCCTGAGAAGTCGCTCACCAACCTGAAGGACGCCCTGTATGAGCGGGGCGGGTCCGTCCCCACCTACCGCGTGGAGGGCTACTTCGCCCTGAGCGGCGACGTCGGCCGCGCGGACGCCTTCGCCGACCCGTACTGGATCACCGCGCAGTCGACGCTGTTCACCGAGCCGGGTGGGGCGCAGCCCGTCGTCGACGCGGTGCGGGCCGCGCTCCAGCCGTCCGGGTCGGCGACGGCGACGCCCGCGGGCTGACGCGCGCGGCCCCCGCGCACGGTGCGGGGCCGCCGCCGTCCGGTGCGAGGTTGCGCACGTGGTGCGCTGCTCACAGCGCTGCACGGAACGCGGAACCTCGCACGGGATCACGACGGACGCACGGTGCGGACGGGAGGGCCGCGGCGGGCCCGCACCGCGCCTCCCGGCCGGCGACGGCCACGCACGGTGCCGTGTCCGCCATCGGGTGCGAGGTCGCGTGCCTGGTGCGCGCTTGCAGCGCCGCACGGAACACGGAACCTCGCACGGGATCGCGTCGCTCGCTCGGTGCCGCGTCCGCCATCTGGTGCGAGGTCGCGTGCCTGGTGCGCGCTTGCAGCGCCGCACGGAACACGGAACACGGAACCTCGCACGGGATCTCGACGCGCGCACCGTGCGGACAGGAGGCCCGCGGCGGGCCCGCACCGCGCCTCCAGGTCGGCGGCGGCCACGCACGGTGCCGCGTCCGTCGTCTGGTGCGAGGTTGCGCGGGTGGTGCGCGCTTGCAGCGCCGCACGGAACGCGGAACCTCGCACCGGCTCGTGACGCTCGCACGGTGCCGGGTCCGCCATCTGGTGCGAGCTTCCGTGCGTGGTGCGCGCTTGCAGCGCCGCACGGGACACGAAACCTCGCACGGGATCGCGACGGACGCACGGTGCAGACGTGAGGGCCGTGGCGGGCCCGCACCGCGCCTCCCGGCCGTCCGATGGCACCTCCACAGCGCGACACGCGCTGTCCAGGACCACCCGCCGGACCTGCTACGGTTGTTGACACCCCTTGGCCCCCATAGCTCAGGGGATAGAGCACTGCCCTCCGGAGGCAGGGGCGGAGGTTCGAATCCTCCTGGGGGCACTGGAAAGTACGCCGAAGAGGTTCCCGAAGGGATCGAGCAGCTGGCAGAGCCGCTCTCCCGTGAACACCGTCTTCGGCCCCCGGTGCGCGACGGCACCGTTGGCGACCCAGTCCTCGACGACGGCATCGACGTCGGGCACGGTCCAGTACGGCACCGTTCCGGACGGCCCCGGCGTGTTCAGTTCGTCGGTGCGGTGCAGCGTGAGGCGGACGCCCTCGATGTCGAACGCAACGAGCGCGCCACCACGCACGACCGGTTCGCGGCGGAGCCTGGCCGCGTACCAGACGACCGCGGCGTCGAGGTCGTCGACGAACAGGAAGACGTTGCCGACCGGGCCGATCGGGAGCGGTGCTGCGGAGTCGTCGTGCACGGGGGTCCTCCTTCGTCGCGCGCCGCTCAGCGGTGCTCGACCCCGAGCGTCTGCGCGAGGAACGCGAGCGATCCGGGCAGCGCGTGGTCGGTGTAGCCCTCGGCGTGCCGGAGACCGGGGATCAGCTGCAGCGTGTTCGGGACGCCGACCGCGGCGAGCGCCGCCTGCAGCGCGATCGGGTCCGACCGCGGGACCCACTCGTCCAGCGAGTTGGCGAGGTAGACGGGGCCCGTCGACGCCGTCACGTGCTCGATCGTGGACGCCGCGGCGAGCGCCGACCGGTCGCCGCCGACCTCCTGCAGGATCACCCAGCGGAGGAACGGGTCGTCCCGCCCGGTCTGGTCGATGTCGGCGCTCCGCATCGCGTCGAGGTCCTGGGTCGTCGGCGCCGCGGAGACCGTGCCGTCCGTCGCCCGGATGATCTCGGCGAGGCCGAATATCCCGGACCAGCTCACGGAGGGACGGCCGGTCGCGATGCCGCCCTCGACGGCGAGGTTCCCGCCGGCCGACCCGCCGAAGAAGGCGACCTTGCTCCGGTCGAAGGGGACGTCGGACTGCAGCGCCCACTCGTACGCGGTGAGCACGTCGTCCCTGCTCGCGGGGAACACGTCCGTCGGTGCCAGCCGGTAGTTCGGGACGAAGACCGTGTACCCGGCGTCGACGAGTCGGGCGGACAGGCCGTCCTCCTTGGACTTGTCCCCGCGGAACCAGCCGCCCCCGTGCACGAGCACGACGGCGCCGGTGCTCGCGGGCGTTCCGGGGGCCGGACGGTGGACGTCGAGGACCAGGGCGTCGTGCCGGTCCGAGTACCGCACGTCGCGGTCGATGTGGGGAGGTGGCTGGGTGGGCATCGGTGACGACCTTCCTCGGGTTCCCGACGCCGCGACCGGCGGCGGTTCGTGGAATCCGATTCTCATCGACGGTCCCACGGGGCGATTGGGTCGGATGACTCGATGCGGGTCGGTTCCGTGGCGAGGAGCCGCACAACCGGGTCCGGAGCATCCCGGTAGCGTTCCGGCATGACGATGACGTTCCCGGTGCCCGGAGTCCACGCGCTGCGGGGCGGACCCGTGCTCCGGTGGGGTGTGATCGGCCCCGGGGAGATCGCGAACGACTTCACGGCGACGCTGCACGCGAACTCCGACCAGCGCGTGATCGCCGTGGGGTCCCGCTCCCCCGAGCGTGCTGCGGCCTTCGCCGCCCGCCACGGCGTGCCCGGTGTGCACGGGTCGTACGAGGCCCTCGTGGCGGACCCGTCCGTCGACGTGGTCTACGTCGCCTCGCCGCACCCGCAGCACCTCGGGCACGCGTTGCTCGCGATCGCCGCCGGCAAGCACGTGCTCGTCGAGAAGCCGATGACGACCTCGGCAGCGGACACCCGCACCCTCGCCGACGCCGCACGGGCCGCGGGCGTCCTCGCGATGGAGGCGATGTGGACCCGGTACCTGCCGGGCACCACGGTCATCGCCCGTCTGCTCGCGGACGGGGTCCTCGGCGACGTCCGCCTCGCGACGGTCGACGTCGGGTGGCCGCACGACCCGGACCCGGCGGACCGGATGTTCGACCCCGCCGCAGGTGGGGGTGCCCTCCTCGACGCCGGCGTCTACGGGCACTGGTTCGCACGGTTCGCCACCGGCGCCCCGGTGACCAGCAGCACGACGGGGGCGGTCTCGGATCGCGGGGTGGACCTCCAGTCCGTCACGGTGTCGACGGCGGAGCGTGGCGCGCAGGCGGTGGTGGCCACGTCGATGACGGCGTGGACGCCGGGGCTGGCGGTGATCGCCGGGAGCCGGGCCACGGTCCGGTACACCGACCACTTCGTGTTCCCGGCGTCGTTCGCGGTGCACCACCCGGGTGGGGAGGACCACTGGGCGGAGCCGACGGGGCTGCGGGGTCGTCAGGGACTCGTGTGGCAGGCGGCGGCGCTGGCGCAGTACGTGGCGGAGGGTCGCACGGAGTCCCCGGTGCACTCGCTGGACGACTCGATCGGGATCGCGACGGCGCTCGACGCGGCCCGTGCGGCACTCGGCCCGACCGGTGCGGCGCTCGGCCCGACCGGTGCGGCACCGTCCGTTCCCGAGCAGGACACCTCGACCCTCTAGGATCACGGGCCGGTCGTCCCGCACACGACCGGGAAGAGGCCTCGATGACCATCGGCACCGGGAACGCGCAGCTCGAACTCGCCCGCGGCGGCGACGCACCCGCCCCACGGACCCTGTTCGACGTCCTGGCGGCGACCGCGGCGACCCACCCGGACGCGACGGCGCTCGAGGACCCGGCCGGCAGCGTCGACTACGCCGCCCTGCTCGACCTCGTGCGCGCGCAGGCCGACGATCTGGCCCGCCGCGGTGTCCGACGGGGCGACCGGGTCGGGGTGCGGATCCCCTCCGGTGGGCGTGACCTGTACCTGTCGATCCTCGCCGTGCTCGCCGCCGGAGCCGCGTACGTGCCGGTCGACGCGGACGACCCCGAGGAGCGCGCCACCCTGGTGTTCGGCGAGGCCGGTGTCGTCGGGGTGATCGGCGCGGGCGGTGTCCTGCGCGACCGCGACGGCACCGAGCTGCCGGTGACGGACCCTGCGGCGAGCGCCGAACTCCCCCGTGAGACCGACGACGCGTGGATCATCTTCACGTCCGGGTCGACCGGGGTCCCGAAGGGTGTGGCGGTCACCCACCGCAGTGCAGCGGCGTTCGTGGACGCCGAGGCACGGATGTTCCTGCAGGCGGCGCCGATCGGTCCGGGTGACCGGGTGCTGGCGGGGCTGAGCGTGGCGTTCGACGCGTCGTGCGAGGAGATGTGGCTGGCGTGGGGGCACGGTGCCGCGCTGGTGCCGGCGCCCCGGTCGTTGGTGCGGACGGGGGTGGACCTGGGGCCGTGGCTCATCGCGCACACGATCACGGTGGTGTCGACGGTGCCGACGCTCGCGGCGCTGTGGCCGGACGATGCGCTCGAGCAGGTGCGGCTGGTGATCTTCGGTGGTGAGGCGTGCCCGCCGGAGCTGGCGGCGCGCATCGCGAGTCGTGACCGTGAGGTGTGGAACACGTACGGGCCGACCGAGGCGACGGTGGTGGCGTGCGGGTCCCTGCTCGACGGGAGCCAGCCCATCCGGATCGGGTTGCCGCTGGACGGGTGGGACCTGGCGGTGGTGGACGGTGCCGGGCAGCGGGTGGAGCCGGGCGGCGTCGGTGAGCTCGTGATCGGCGGGGTCGGGCTGGGGCGGTACCTGGACCCGGCGAAGGACGCGGAGAAGTACGCGCCGTTCCCGGAGCTCGGGTGGGAGCGGGCGTACCGGAGCGGGGACCTGGTTCGGTACGAGCCCGAGGGGCTGGTGTTCCAGGGGCGTGCGGACGACCAGGTGAAGCTCGGTGGCCGGCGGATCGAGCTCGGGGAGATCGATGCGGCGCTGCAGGCCCTGGACGACGTGGCGGGTGGGGCCGCGGTGGTGCAGCGGACCCCGGCGGGCAACCAGGTGCTGGTCGGGTACGTGGCTCCGGTGGCCGGGGCGACGGTGGACGTGGCTGCGGCGAACGCCCGGTTGCGGCAGGAGCTGCCGGCGGCGCTGGTGCCGTTGGTGGCCGTGGTGGAGTCGCTGCCGACGCGGACGTCGGGCAAGGTCGACCGCGCGGCGCTGCCGTGGCCGTTGCCCGGTGCCTCGGACGCGGCGATGCTGCCGGACACGGTGGCGTGGATCGCCGAGCGGTGGTCGGCGATCCTGGGGGTGCCGGTGGCGAGCGTCGACGACGACTTCTTCGCGCACGGCGGTGGGTCGTTGACGGCGGCGCAACTGGTGTCGGCCATCCGGGAGCGGTTCCCGACGACGACGGTGGCGGACGTGTACGACCACCCGCGGATCGGGGCGTTGGCGGCGGCGCTGGACGAGTCCGGCCCGGTCGAGGCGTCGTCGCGCGACGTCACTCCGGTGCCTCCGGCGACGGGGTTGCTGATGACGCTGCTCGGGCTGCCTGTGCAGGTGCTCCGGGGGTTGCGGGTGCTGACGTGGACGGCCCTGGTGGCTGCGGTGCTGCACGCGACGACGCTGCCGTTCCTGCCGGTGCTGCCCTGGCCGGTGCTGGTGCTGGCGCTCCTGGTGTTCGTGACGCCGATCGGCAAGATGGCGCTGACGGTGGTGCTCGCGCGGCTGCTGCTCGCCGGGGTCCGGCCGGGGTCGTACCCCCGCGGTGGTTCGGTGCACCTGCGGGTCTGGCTGGCCGAGCGCATCGCCGAGGCGGTCGACGGCCCCTCGACGGCGGGCGCCCCGTGGATCAGCTACTACGCCCGGGCCCTCGGCGCGCGCATCGGCAGGGACGTCGACCTGCACACGCTGCCGCCGGTGACCGGGATGCTCACGATCGGCAAGCGTGCCTCGATCGAGCCCGAGGTCGACCTGGCCGGGCACTGGCTCGACGGCGACGTGTTCCACCTGGGGCACGTCCGCATCGACGAGGACGCCGTGGTGCGCAGCCGGACGACGCTGCTGCCCGGGGCGCACGTCGGTGCGGGTGCCGAGATCACGGCGGGTTCCGCCGTCGGCGGCCCGGTGCCCGCGGGCGAACGCTGGGCAGGGGCACCTGCGGAGCGCACCGGGTCGGCTCGTGACGACCGGGAGGCCCGTCCAGCGACCCGACGACGCTGGCTGCTCGCGTACGGGGCCGGGTCCCTGGCCGTGGCCGGGTTGCCGGTGGTCGGTGTCGCGGTCGGACTGCTGGTCGCCCTCGCCCTGGTCGGGCGGGCGTCGACCCTGGGCGACGCGGTGCTCCGTGCGCTGGTGACGGTCCCCCTGGCGACGGTCGTCGCCGGTGCGGTGTACGCGCTGCTGGTGGTGGTCGCGGTGCGGCTGCTCGGCATCGGCCTGCACGAGGGGCGGCACCCGGTGCGCTCCCGGATCGGCTGGCAGGTGTGGTCGACCGAGCGGGTGCTCGACGCGGCGCGCACCCTGCTGTTCCCGCTGTACGCCTCACTCGTGACGCCGGTGTGGCTGCGGCTGCTCGGCGCCCGCGTCGGGCGGGACACCGAGATCTCGACGGTGCTGCTCATCCCGGCGTTGACGCAGATCGCGTCGGGGGCGTTCCTGGCCGACGACACGATGGTGGCGACGTACGAGCTCGGCGGCGGTCGGGTGCGGATCGGTCGCTCGAAGGTCGGCCGTCGGGCGTTCCTCGGCAACAGCGGCATGACGGGGGCCGGACGCTCGGTGCCGCGCGAGGCGCTGGTGGCGGTGCTGTCCGCGGTGCCGAAGAAGGCCAAGCGCGGGTCGTCGTGGCTCGGGTCGCCCCCGGTGCGGCTGCGGCGCGCGGCGACGGAGTTCGACGAGGCGCGCACGTTCCGTCCGTCCCGGCGGCTCAAGGTCGCCCGCGGCTGCTGGGAGCTGCTGCGCCTGGTCGCCCCGATGGTCTCCGCCGCCATCGCGCTCGGCGTGGCCGGAGCACTGCTGGCGCTCTGGTCGGCCGTGGGGATCGGCTGGACGGTGCTGCTCGCCGGACCGGTGCTCATCGCCGCCGGTGCCGTCGCCGCCGTCGTTTCGACGATCGCGAAGTGGGCGTTCGTCGGCCGGATCACCGCCCGGGAGCACCCGCTGTGGTCGTCCTTCGTGTGGCGCAACGAGGTGCAGGACACCTTCGTCGAGACCGTCGCGCGCCCCTGGTTCGCCGAGCAGGCAACCGGCACCCCCGCGCTGGCCGTCTGGCTGCGGAGCCTCGGTGCGACGATCGGCCGCGGCACCTGGCTCGAGACGTACTGGCTGCCCGAGGCCGACCTGGTCACCATCGGCTCCGGGGCGTCGGTGGCGCGGGGCACGGTCGTGCAGACCCACCTGTTCCACGACCGCGTGATGCAGCTCGACACCGTCCGGATCGACGCGGGTGCGACGCTCGGGCCGCACAGCGTGGTCCTTCCGGCGGCCGGCATCGGTGCCGGGGCGACCGTCGGGCCGTCCTCGCTCGTGATGCGCGGTGAGCAGGTGCCGACGGGCTCCCGCTGGTCCGGCAACCCGATCGCTCCGTGGACATCGGCAGCTCCCTCGGTGACCGCCCCACCGGCGCCATGAGGTTGACTGTCCCCGTGCCCTCCGATCCCGCCGCAGACCCGTACACCCCGCACAGCGGCGACCGACGGTGGAGTGCCGAGCACTACGAGCTCCGTCTCGACTACCGCGTCGCCACGAACCGCCTGGACGGCACCGCCACGATCACCGCGCGCGCCCTGGAGCCGCTCGAGAAGGTCGTGATCGACCTGCACGGGCTCACGGTCGACCGGGTCGACGTCGACGGACGCCGGGCGAAGAAGGTCTCGACCGCGACGCACAAGGTGACGGTCACCCCGGCCGACCCCATCGCCGCCGACACCGTGTTCAGCGTGCACCTGCGGTACCGCGGTACCCCGCACCCCGTCCGGAGTGCGTGGGGGCAGCTCGGCTGGGAGGAACTGTCCGACGGCGTCATCGTCGCCGCGCAGCCCACGGGAGCGCCGTCGTGGTTCCCGTGCAACGACCGCCCCGACGACAAGGCCACGTACCGGATCGAGATCGCGGCCGAGGCGGCGTACGACGTCCTGGCGAACGGGGAGCTGCTCGCCAAGGAGCGCGACCGCGTCGGCACCCGCTGGACCTACGCCACCACCGAGCCGATGGCGACCTACCTGGCGACCGTGCAGATCGGCCGGTACCGCACCACGAAGCTGCGCACGAGCGGGGTCCCCGTCACGCTGCACCACCCCGCCGACCTCGCCGCCGCCGCGAAGACCGACTTCGGCCAGGTGCCGGAGATGCTCGCGCTGTTCGGTGACCGGTTCGGCCCGTACCCGTTCGCGGCGTACGGCGTCGTGGTGACCGACGACGACCTGGAGATCCCGCTCGAGGCCCACGGCCTGGCGGTGTTCGGCCGGAACCACGTCGACGGCGAACACGGCACCGACCGCCTCATCGCCCACGAGCTCGCCCACCAGTGGTTCGGCAACTCCGTCACGGTCACCCGGTGGCACGACATCTGGCTGCACGAGGGGTTCGCCTGCTACGCCGAGTGGCTGTGGTCCGAGGACCGCGGGGACGACACCGCCGACCAGCTGGCCGAGCGGTACCGGCAGGGACTGCTCGAACAGCCGGAGGACCTGGTCGTCGGTGACCCGGGCGCGAAGGACATGTTCGACGACCGCGTCTACAAGCGCGGTGCCCTCGCCCTGCACGCCGTCCGCCGCACGTTCGGCGACGACGCCTTCTTCGCCGGGCTGCGGAGCATCACCGAGCGGCACCGTCACGGATCCGTGACCGTGCCGGACGTGCTCCGTGCGTTCGCGGACGCCGCCGGCCGCTCGGTCGCGGACGTCGGTGCGGTGACCGGGCCCTGGATCGACGAGGCGTCGGTGCCGGCGCTGCCCGCTGGCGAGCAGGCTCCGCCGCCGCGTCGACCAGCTCGCGACGCCGCCGCGTCGACTAGCCAGCCAGCTCGCCGTCGGCCGGGTCGCAGCTGACCTCGGACCACACCGCGTCGAGCGACAGCCCGACGACACCCGCGACCGACGCGATGGTCGAGAACGCCGGCGTCGCGATGCGGCCGGTCTCGATCTTCCGGAGCGTCTCCGGCGAGATCCCCGCGGCCAGGGCGGTGTCCACGATCGATCGCGGACCACGGGCACGACGGAGCAGCGCACCGAGGCGACGACCGCGCGCGACCTCGTCGGGGCGGAGTGGGAGACGGACCATGACCACATAGTAATACCGGTATGATCATCCGCGTGATCGAGATCCTGACCCCCGCCGAGGTCGACAAGGGCCGCGCCACCGGAGCCCTCGTCGGCACGATCCTGCAGACCCTGCGCGAACGCACCCGCGTCGGCACGAACCTGCTCGAGATCGACCGGTGGGCGAAGCAGATGATCGAGGCCGCCGGTGCCGACTCCTGCTACGTGGACTACGCACCCTCGTTCGGCCGCGGCCCGTTCGGCCACCACATCTGCACGGCCGTGAACGACGCCGTCCTGCACGGGCTGCCGCACGACCGGGCGCTGCAGGACGGCGACCTGCTGACCCTCGACCTCGCGGTGTCCCTGGACGGCATCGCCGCCGACGCCGCGATCAGCTTCGTCGTCGGTACCGCACGCCCCGAGGATCTCGCACTCATCGACGCCACCGAACGCGCGCTGGCCGCGGGCATCGCCGCCGCCGGACCGGGCGCCCGCATCGGTGACCTGTCCCACGCGATCGGCACCGTGCTCGAGGCCGCGGGCTACCCGGTGAACGTCGAGTTCGGCGGGCACGGCATCGGCTCGACCATGCACCAGGACCCGCACGTGTCGAACACCGGGCGCTCCGGCCGCGGCTACACGCTCCGGCCCGGACTCCTGCTCGCGCTCGAACCGTGGGTGATGGCGGACACCGACGTCCTGGTCACCGACGCCGACGGGTGGACCCTGCGGAGTGCCACCGGAGCGCGGACCGCCCACACCGAGCACACCATCGCGATCACCGAGGACGGCGCCGAGGTGCTCACGCTCCCCCGCTGACCGTCCCGACCACCTCGACGGGCGGGCCACCCGCGGCGACGACGAGCACGACGTCCGGTGCGGGGTACAGCACGGTGAGCGGTTGTTCGGCACCCTCGAACCGGGCAGTACCGGCGGCCACGTCGACCTCCACCGCGAGCGGGTCGACGCGCAGCCCGCGTCCGTCGCGTTTCAGCACCGCTTCCTTCGCCGCCCACGCTGCCGCGAGGAGCGCCGGGTCTCCGTCAGCCCGGAGCAGCTCCCCCGAGGTGAAGGCGTCGAGCGGCGCAGCGGCGACCCGCGAGACCCGTTCGACGTCGACGCCGAGTGCCGACGGTCCGACCGCGAGGGCGACGACGCCCGGCGCGCGCGACAGGCTCACGCCGACCGTGACGCCCGCGACGGTCGCCCACGGACGACCGTGGTCGGTCCCCGCGCAGTGCGGACAGACGCGCCCCGCGCGCACGGCGACCGGCTCGACGCCGGTCGCCGACGCGACGGCGGCGACCAGGGCCTCCCGGTCGTCCGCGCGGTCAGCAGCCGGCGTCCGGAGCGTCACCGTGACGGTCTGGAGGCGCGACCCACCGACCGGGGCAGCGCCCGTCGGTCGTCTGGTCGCGCCCAGAGCGGATCAGGCGTGCGTCAGCGCGATGAGCGCGACGTTCATGGTGCTGTACTGCCCCTCGGAGCGGGTCGCCTGGCGAACTCGTCCGCGCAGGACCTCGTAACGGCCGTCGTGCTCGCGCACGAAACCGATCACACCCGTCGCCGGAGTCGACACCCGGTGGTAGCCGTCCTCGAGCGGGACGACCTCGGTGCTCGTGGTGCGTTCCATCGTTCTTCCCCTTCCGTTCATCCTCGAACAGTGGCGCCAGCATACCCCGGTACGGGGGACAAGACGTCCACGGGAAGCACGGTCCGGAGCGTTCCCCCAGAGTCTGGCGGTGCCCCTGCGTGGCCTGGATAGACTCCGGGCGACAGCGCACTCGTGGCGCGGTCCGGTGCGGTGCCACGGGGTACCGACCGGCGACGGACGGAGGACGGATGCGAGCGGTCCAGCACGGATCGGGCACGGACGGATCGAGCGGGCACAGGGGGACAACGCGGCTGTGGAGCCGTGTGACGGCCGCCCTCGTCGCGATGCTGATCGTCCTGGCTCCGGCAGCGACCGCCCACGCCACGGCGCCCGTCGACCTGGGCGGCGCGTACGTCCTCGACGAGGCCGACGCGCTGACCGCATCCCAGCAGTCGAAGGTCGAGCAGGCCGTGCAGGACCTGTACTCCGAGACCCAGACGCAGCTGTACGTCGTGTTCGTGCCGTCCTTCACCGACCCCACCGACCACACCGAGTGGGGCCGGGCCGTGCTCGAGCAGAACCAGATCGACACCGACGGCATCCTGCTCTCGGTCGCGGTCGACGAGCGGAACTACGACGTGCAGCAGACGAACGAGACCGCGATCTCCTCGTCCGACGTGGAGAACGCCGTCAACGACTCGCTGCTCCCCGAGCTCAAGCAGGGCGACTGGTCCGGCGCCGCCGTGGCCTTCGCCGACGGGCTGACCCAGTCGCAGGCCCCGGTGGACCTGACCTGGCTGTGGATCCTGCTGCTCGTCGTGGTCGTCGGGCTCATCGTCGTGGTCCTGGTCATCCGGACCCGCAACAAGCGCCGCACCGCCGCAGCGACCGAGGCGCAGGAAGCCTCGCTCGCCGACCTCGAACGCACCGCCGGCGGCGCCCTGGTCACCATCGACGACGAACTCCGCACCGCCGAGCAAGAGGTCGGGTTCGCGAGCGCGCAGTTCGGCCCCGACGCCGCCAAGCCCTTCGCCGACGCCGTGCAGGCCGCACAGCGCGAGGTCCGCAAGGCCTTCACGATCCGGCAGCAGCTCGACGACGAGATCCCCGACACCCCGCAGCAGCGCGCCGAGTGGGCGAACCAGATCATCGTGATCTGCGAACGTGCGCACGCCGCGATCGAGGAGCAGACCGAGGCGTTCGACCAGCTCCGCTCGCTCGAGGACGGCATCGAGGACGCGGCCGCATCGCTCGCCCAGGCCGTGGCCGCCGCACCGGCATCGGTCGGGGCCGCCGCCGCTGCGCTCGACCGCGTCCGCGCGCGCTACACCGGCCGCACCCTCGCCACCGTGGCGAACAACGTCGACCAGGCCCACCAGGTGCTCGCCTTCGCCACCGAACGCTCGAACGCCGCCACCGCCTCCATCGCCGCCGGCGACAAGGGCGAGGCGGTCGTGGCCGTGCGCGACGCCCAGCACGCGCTCGCCCAGGTGCAGCAGCTCACCGACGGAGCACTCGCCGCCGAGCAGTCCTTCGACGAGGCCACCGCCCGCGCCGAGGCGATGCGCATCGACATCCAGGGCGACGTCGCCGCCGCCCGCAGCCTGCGCTCGGGCGGGCCGGACCTCGCCGCAGCGGTCACCCGCGCCGAGGCCGTGCTCCGCCAGGGGCTCGACCCGAAGGACCCTGTGGCGGCCGTCGACGCGCTGACACGGGCGAACACCGAGATCGACCAGGCCATCGCCACGGCACGGGGTGCCGAAGAACAGCGCCAGCGGGCCACCCAGGCGCTCGACGCCGCCCTGCGCGACGCCCGGAACCGGATCAGCCAGGCCCGCGATTACGTCTCCCTGCACCGCGGCGGCATCGGCCCGACCGCCCGGACCCGGCTGTCCGAGGCCCAGCGCGCCTACGACGACGCCGTCGAACTCGCCCCGAACAACCCCGGCCAGGCACTCAACGCCGCCCGCGCGGCCGAGCAGTACGCGGCCGCCGCGATGGACGCCGCCAACGACGACCTCGGCGGCTGGGGCGGCGGCCAGGGCGGTGGCGGCGGCGGCGCCCAGCTCGGCGGCCTCGTCACCGGACTCGTCCTCGGCGGCCTGCTCGGCGGACGCGGCGGCAGCTACGGCGGCGGTTCCTTCGGGGGCGGCGGCTTCTCCGGCGGCGGCCGCTTCTGACCCGACGCACTCCCCCCGTCACCCAGAACCAGACACGACCCGACAACACCGTCCACAGGACTTCCACGAAAGGGAACAGCAATGGCCAAGCAGACCATCTTCGGACGCATCTCCACCCTCGTGCGCGCGAACATCAACCAGATCATCGACGACGCCGAGGACCCGCAGAAGATGCTGGACCAGCTCGTCCGCGACTACACGAACAACATCGCCGACGCGAAGACCGCGATCGCGCAGACCATCGGCAACGTGCGCCTGCTCGAGCAGGACCACGAAGAGGACAAGAAGGCCGCGGTCGAGTGGGGCCAGAAGGCCGCCAACGCCTCCACCGCAGCCGACAAGTACCGCTCCGAGGGCAAGACGGCCGAGGCGGACAAGTTCGACAACCTCGCCAAGATCGCCATCGGCAAGCAGATCGCCGCCGAGCAGGAGGTCAAGGACGCGGAGCCGAACCTGGCGTCGCAGAACGAGGCCGTCGAGAAGCTCAAGACCGGTCTCGCCGGCATGGAGCAGAAGCTCGAGCAGCTCCGCGCGAAGCGGGACAACCTCGTCGCCCGCTCGAAGACCGCCGAGGCGCAGTCCCGCGTCAACGACGCCCTCGGCAACATCGACGTGCTCGACCCGACGAGCGACCTCGGCCGCTTCGAGGAGAAGGTCCGCCGCGAAGAGGCGAAGGTGCTCGGCCAGCAGGAGCTGCAGTCGTCGAGCCTCGACGCACAGTTCGAGAGCCTCGAGGACGTCGGCAAGGACGCCGAGGTCGAGGCACGGCTCGCCGCGCTGAAGTCCGGCGGATCCTCGAGCATCTGACGAACGCCCTGACGACGCCGGACCCCAGCTGACAGACTGAGACGATGCACTTCCTCGTGGTCGGTCAGTGGCAGGGTTCGGCGTCGTCGCGCGCGATGCGCCTCGGGGACGGTGCGTCGGCGATCGCGGCCGACCTCCCCCGGGCGTCCACCACCGTGATCGACGTCCCGGCCGGAGCGGGTGACCGCCTCGAGACCGCCGTCGCCCGCTACACCTCGGTGCTCGCCGTCGCCGAACGCGTCGCCGAGGAAACAGCCGTCGCCACCGAACCGGTGCTCGTCGTCGGCGGTGACGGCGCCAGTGTCCTCGGCGCGACCGCCGCCCTCGCACCGGACACCGCGTTCGTCCGCATCTCCGGGTCCAGCGGGTACCGCGCGCTCAACCGGGCACAGCCCGTTGCCGCCGAGACCGCCGCCCTGCGCCTGCTGGTCGACCGCCCCGACGACCTGTTCCCCGGCCTGCCGGTGGTGCCGGCGTCCTCGGTCGTCGTCGCCGGGGTCCGCGGGGTCGAGGACGCCGAACGGGCCGCCCTCGACAAGGCCGGGATCGTGCACCTCGACGTCGACGCCGCCACCCCGGACGCCCTCGCCGCAGCGGTCGAGCGGACCGGTGCCTCGTCGGTGTTCGTGCACGTCGACCTCGACGTCCTCGACCCGTCCGAGGTCGACGGACTCCTCGAACCCGTCCCGTTCGGCCTCGACGGCGCAGCGCTCGTCGAGCGCATCCAGGCCGCGACCCGCGGCCGGCGCCTCGTCGGCGCCGCGCTCACCGGATTCGCCCCAGTCGACCCGGACCGGGCGGTGGACGACCTCGGCGTGATCCTGCGCGTCGTCGGAGCGGTGACCAGCGCCTCCCGGGTGGGCTGACCACACGTCCGACGCGACCGGCGGACGCCCTGCCGTCCCGCGTACGCTCGGCAGCATGACGGACTACGACCTCATCGTGATCGGAGCCGGCGCTGTCGGCGAGAACGTGGCGGACTACGCCAGGAAGCGCGACCTGTCGGTCGCGATCGTGGAGGCCGAGCTCGTCGGCGGCGAGTGCTCCTACTGGGCGTGCATGCCCTCGAAGGCGCTCCTGCGCAGCGGACACGCCCTCGCCGCCGCCAAGCGGCTCGACGGTGCGAAGCAGGCCGTGACCGGCACGCTCGACGCGGCACACGTGCTCGCCCGCCGCAACTCGTTCACCTCGGACTGGAAGGACGACAGCCAGGTCTCGTGGCTCGAGTCCGCCGGCATCGACCTGATCCGCGGGCACGCCCGCATCACCGGCCCGAAGACCATCGACGTCGACGGCGAGACGCACACGGCGCGCGCCGCCGTCGCGGTCGTCACCGGTTCCCTGCACACGCTGCCCCCGGTGCCCGGTCTCGCCGAGGCGAAGCCGTGGGGCACCCGCGAGGGCACCAGCGCCCAGCAGGTCCCCGAGAGCCTGCTCGTCATCGGCGGCGGCGTCTCCGGCTCGGAGCTCGCGACCGCGTGGGCCTCCCTCGGCGCGAAGGTCACCCTCGTCGCCCGGCACGGTCTGCTCGGCGGCATGGAGCCCTTCGCCGGGGAACTCGTCGCCGACTCCCTGCGCGAACTCGGTGTCGACGTCCGCACCGGCGTCAACCCGGTCCGGGTCGACCGCGACGAGCACGGTCTCGTCACCACGGAACTCGACGACGGCACCACGGTCATCACGAGCGAGGTGCTCGCCGCCACCGGCCGCGCCGCACACACGCGTGACCTCGGGCTCGAGACCGTCGGCCTGACCGCGGGCGACTGGCTCGACGTCGACGACACCATGCTCGTGCACGGCACCGACTGGTTGTACGCCGTGGGTGACGTCAACCACCGCGTCCTGCTCACGCACCAGGGCAAGTACCAGGCGCGTGCCGCCGGCGAGGCGATCGCCGCCCGGTACCAGGGCACGCCACTGCACGCCGAGCCGTGGGGTGCCCACGTCGCCACCGCCGACCACGCCGCCTCGCCGCAGGTCACCTTCACCGACCCCGAGGTCGCGAGCGTCGGCCTGACCGAGGCGAAGGCCCGCGAACAGGGGCTGAACGTCCGCGCGGTCGAGTACGACCTCGGTGCGATCGCCGGGTCCTCGCTGCAGGCGGACGGCTACACGGGCCGCGCGAAGATGGTCGTCGACGAGGACCGCGGGGTCGTCGTGGGCGTCACGTTCGTCGGCCAGGACGTCGCCGAGATGCTGCACGGTGCCACCGTCGCCGTCGTGGGCGAGGTCCCGATCGACCGCCTGTGGCACGCGGTGCCGGCCTACCCGACGATGAACGAGATCTGGCTCCGCCTGCTCGAGACGTACGGCCGCCCGGCCTGAGCGTGCGCAACCCGCTGCTCGACTCCCCCGTGTCCCGCGCGGGGTGGGTGTTCGCGACCGCCGTCGGGCTCGCCGTGGGCGTCCCCCTGTCGACCGGGCGGATCCGGGTGGAGGACGGGCTCGTCGTCTGCACGGGGCTGCCGCGCTGGGTGTTCCGGCGCGGCGGCACCTGCGTCGGTTCGGTGTACCTGACCCGCGACAACGACGGCCCGCGGGTGCTCCGGCACGAGCGGGTGCACGTCGAGCAGTGGCGCCGGTACGGGATGCTCATGCCGCTGCTCTACGCCGTCGCCGGGCGGGATCCCCTGCGGAACCGGTTCGAGGTCGAGGCCGGCCTGGAGGACGGCGGCTACCGCTGACGGGTGCGCGTGCGCGTGCGGGGCGGGGCGGGTGCGGCGCGGGTGTGCTGCGGTCGCACGACACGCCGCGTGCGCGTCGTCGTGGTCGCGCGAACTGTCGCCCCGACGCCGGGCAGGCGGCAGATCGTGCGACCTCGGCCCGGCCCGGCCCCAGCCGGCCCGTGCGTCAGGCCGCGCGCCGCCGCGGCACCACGAGCGGAGTGCCGGTCTCGGGGTCGGGGACGACGACGCACGGCAGGCCGAAGACGTCCTCGACGAGGTCCGCGGTGAGCACCGACGACGGCTTGCCCGCCGAGACGATCGCCCCGTCGCGCATCGCGATGACGTGGGTGGCGTAGCGCGCGGCCTGGTTCAGGTCGTGCAGCACCGCGACGACCGTGCGACCGGCGGCGTGCAGCGTTGAGGCGAGTTCGAGCACGTCGTACTGGTGCGCGATGTCGAGGAACGTCGTCGGCTCGTCGAGCAGCACGATGTCGGTCTGCTGCGCGAGCACCATCGCGATCCACACCCGCTGCCGCTGCCCGCCGGAGAGCTCGTCGACGCTCCGGTCCGCCAGTTCCACCGTCGACGTCTGCTCGAGCGCGGCCTGCACGGCCTGCCGGTCTGATCCGGACGAGGGGTGCAGCAGGTCCTGGTGCGGGAACCGGCCCCGGGACACGAGGTCACGCACGGTGATGCCGTCGGGGGCGATCGGGGTCTGCGGGAGCATCCCGACGCGCCGGGCGACGGCCTTCGGGCGGTACGAGTCGATCGGCGCCCCGTCGAGGAAGACCGTGCCGGCTCGTGGCTTCAGGGTGCGGGCGAAGGACTTCAGCAGCGTCGACTTGCCGCAGGCGTTCGGCCCGACGATGACCGTGAGTTCGCCGTCGGGGATGTCGACGTCGAGCGTGTCCACCACGACCCGGTCGTCGTACGCCAGGGTCAGCCCACGGGCCCCCAGCGCGGTGGTCGGGACCGGACCGAGCGCGGTGCCCGCGGTCGGCATCAGTGCTCGGCCTTGCCGTGCCGCCAGTAGCCCATGAACGCGACCTGCTTGCGGTCGATGCCGACGCCGCGCACCAGGTGGCGGCGGAGTTCCTTGACGCAGCCGGCCTCGCCCGCGATCCACGCGTAGACGGGGCGCTCGTCGACCGGGGCGGGGACGTCCCACAGCACCTGCTCGTCGACGTCGACGTCGGTGAGCTCGGCGGCCGGCTCGCACGCGGCGGCGGACGGCGCGACGGTGGAGGCCCAGGCGTGCACCTGGTCGGTCATCCGGACCCCGTGGGTGGCGCCGTTGCGGGCGATCCAGCGGACCTCGACCCCGGCGGGCGCGGTGACCGGCAGCCGGTCGGCGTCGGTGGGCACCTCGATGAAGACGTGGCCGACGGTCGAGACGTCGAGGGCTTCGAGGATGGCGCAGATGGCGGGTGCGGCGGTCTCGTCCCCGGCGAGCAGGATCCGGTTCGCGTGCCCGGGAGCGAACTCGGCGGCCCCGGTCGGCAGGTCCTCCGGCGACTCGGGGACCCGCGGCCCGACGATGCGCAGCTCGTCACCGACGCGGCAGGCCGACACCCAGCGCGACGCCGGACCGGTGTCGCCGTGCGCGACGAAGTCGATGTCGAGCTCGCGGGCGTCCGGCCGGAACGAGCGGACCGTGTACGTGCGGAGCGGGTTGCGGGCGTCGTCCGGCAGCGCGCGCCAGGCGGCGTACCAATCCTCGTCCTCCGGCAGTTCGGAGAAGCCGACGCCGGGCAGGGGCAGCACGATCTTGATCCGCTGGTCGAGACCGACCGAGGAGAAGTCGGCGAGCGCGTCGCCCGTCAGCGTGACCCGGACGAAGTTCGGGGTGAGCAACGTGACGGCGGCCACACGGACGGAGAAGACGCGATACCGGGTTGCCACGGAATCGAGTATGGCATGCCTTACCTAACGTCTCCAGGCCCCCGGAACGGTGCGAGGATCGTCCCCGTGTCCGAAGCCCCCGACGACGAATTCGCCGACCTGCCCGCCCTCGCCAGCGCGAGCGGCGTCCCTGAGCCGCTCCGCGCCTCCAGGCAGGTGGTCCGCACCGCGGACGGGCAGGAGACCTCCGCGATCCGGTGGGGCGACGACGGCCAGGAGGCTCGGATCACCTACCTGCACGGGCTCGGCATCGACGCCCACAGCTTCGACACCACGGCACTCGCCGTGGGCGAGCCGGCGGTCGCCCTCGACCTGCCCGGCCACGGCCGGTCGTCGTGGCGGGAGGACGCGGACTACGCGGCGGCCGCGACGGCGCCGAGCGTGCTCGCCGCGCTCGACGCGCTCGCGGTGCCGCCGGGCATCGTCGTCGGCCACTCGCTCGGCGCCATCCTGTCCGCCCGACTCGCGGCCACCGCGCCGGAGCGGGTGACCGGACTCGTGCTCGTCGACATGTCGCCGGACTTCGCGCAGCGTGCCGTCGACCGGATCGCCCGCGCGCTCGAGGCCGAGGAGCCGTTCGAGTCGCTCGAGCAGGTCGTCGACCGGGCGATCGAGGCGCGGGTCGGCGACGACCGGCAGGTGCTGCTGCGCGAGGCCCGGCACACGACGGCCCTCGGTGCGGACGGGCGACTCGTTCGCCGTCACCACTTCCCGCACCTGCCCGCCGGGCGGACGTCGTCGGTGGGGCGCTTCGCCGATGCGTGGCCGGACCTCGAGGCCCTGCGCGTGCCGATCCTGCTCGTCCGGGGTGACCGCGGGTACGTCTCCCCGAAGCTGCACGCCGGGTTCGCCGAACGTCTGCCGGACGCCGAGATCGTGACGGTGACCTCGCGGCACGCGGTGCAGAACCAGGCACCCCTCGAACTGGCTTCGGCGATCCGGGCATGGGCGGAGCGGCACGGATTGTTGCACCCGATCGAAGAACCGTCGCCGGACGGCACCAGCCGCCGGTACCCTCGTGCGAGCGCGAGGCCCGATCCCAGCCCTCGTGCCCGGAAGGAACCCACCACCCCATGAGTCCGCTCCTGCCCCGTCGCACTGCGCGCACCTCGCGCATCGGGCGCGCTGCCCTCGCCGCCACCGCCGTCGCCGTCGTCTCCGCCCTGGCGCTGACCGGCTGCTCCGGCTCGTCCGACACCACCGGCGGCAAGGACGCCACGGTGCGCGTCGGGCTGGTGCTCGAGCCGACGAGTCTCGACATCCGCACCCAGTCCGGGGCGGCGCTCGACCAGGTGCTCATCGACAACGTGTACCAGGGGCTCGTCGGCCGGACCGCCGACGGCGAGATCCGTGACGTGCTGGCCTCATCGCACGAGGTCTCGAAGGACGGCCTGACCTACACGTTCACGCTGCGGGACGGCACGACGTTCCAGGACGGCAAGCCGGTCACCGCAGCCGACGTCGTCTGGTCGCTCGAGCAGGTCAAGTCGAACGACTCGTACGTCGACTCGGCCAAGCTCGCGGGCGTCACGTCGATCACCTCGCCGTCGGACGACTCCGTCGTGCTGCAACTGGCGAAGCCGGACTCCGACCTGCTCTGGAACCTGACCGGCCGCTCCGGCCTGGTGCTCGAGAAGGCGGCCGACAACGACCTGTCCGACAGCGCCAACGGCACCGGTCCGTTCGAGGTGGCCGACTGGAAGCAGGGCGACTCGCTCACCTTCGACCGCAACGAGGACTACTGGGGCACGAAGGCGAAGGTCGCGAAGATCGTCTTCCGGTACATCACGGACCCGTCGACCGCCGTCAACGCGATGGCGAACGGTGACCTCGACGTCCTGAACCCGGTCGACGGCACGCTCAAGAGCCAGCTGCAGGGCAACGCCGACATCGCGCTGCACAGCGGCAAGACGACCGACAAGTACACGCTGGCGTTCAACGACCGCAAGGAACCGTTCACGGACGAGCGCGTGCGCCGGGCCATCCGGCAGGCGATCGACGCGAAGGCGCTCATCAAGGCGATCGGCGGCACCGGCGTGGAGCAGGGTGGCCCGATCCCGGAGCTCGACCCCGGCTACGAGGACCTCACCGACATCGACGCGTACGACCCCGCGAACGCGAAGAAGCTCCTGGCCGCCGCCGGCCAGCAGGACCTGAAGCTGACGCTCACCTACGCGAACATCTACCCGACGACGATCGGCGACGTGCTGAAGTCGCAGCTCGCCGACGTCGGGATCACCCTGACGGTCAAGCGCGTCGACTTCGCCACCTGGCTGTCCTCGGTGTTCCAGGCGCCGAAGTCCGGCGAGCGGGACTTCGACCTGTCGATGGTCGACCACGTCGAGGCCCGTGACTTCGGCAACTGGGCGAACCCGGACTACTACTTCGGGTACGACAACCCGAAGGTGCAGGCCCTCTACGCCCAGTCGATCGCGGCGACCGACGAGGCCACGAAGACCGAGGCACTCCGCAAGGCTGCACGCATCGTCAGCGAGGACGCGGCCGGCGAGTGGCTCTACACGGCGACCGAGATCACCGCGGTGCGCTCCGGCGTGACGGGCTTCCCGGTCGACGGCGGCAACTCGCGCCTCGACCTGGCGAAGCTCGCGGTCAAGTGACCCGGAGCGGCCGCGGCGGGGTGTCCGTCCCCGTAGCATCGGTGTCGTGACCCGGTTCCTCATCGGGCGGGTGCTCCTGCTCGTCGTCGGCCTGCTCGTGGCGAGCGTCATCATCTTCGCCACGCTCCGCGTGCTGCCCGGTGACGTCGCCCAGGTCGTCGCCGGCACGCAGTCGACCCCCGCGCAGGTGGAGCAGCTCCGCCAGCAGCTCGGACTCGACCGGCCCGTCGTGGTGCAGTACCTCGACTGGATCGGCGGGGTGTTCCGCGGTGACCTCGGCCGCTCGCTGGTGACGAACGGTGCCGTCGCACCGGAGATCGCGCAGAAGCTCGCGATCACCCTGCCGCTCGCCGCGATGTCCCTGGCGACCGCCCTGGTGATCGGTGTCCCGCTCGGGGTGGTCGCCGCGGTGCTCCGTCGACGCCCGGGCGGTGCGGTGATCGGGTTCGGGGCGCAGGCGGTCGCCGCCGTGCCCGTCGTGTGGGCCGGCATGCTCCTCGTCGCCCTGTTCGCGGTGACGCTGCACTGGCTGCCGACGCAGGGCTTCCCGCTCGACGGCTGGTCGGAACCCGGGCGGGCGTTCGCGTCGCTCGTGCTGCCCGCGCTGACGATCGGTGCGGTCGAGGGCGCCGTGATCCTCCGGTTCACCCGGTCCGCCACGCTCTCCGTCCTCGACGCCGACCACCTGCGCACCGCCGCCGCCGTCGGGCTCACCCGCACACAGGCGCTGCTCCGCCACGGTCTGCCGAGCGTCGCCCTCACGGTGCTCGCCGTGCTCGGCGTCCAGATCGCCGGGCTGCTCGTCGGTGCCGTCGTCGTCGAGCAGCTGTTCTCCCTGCCCGGGGTGGGCCGGATGCTCGTGACCGACGTCGGCCGCCGCGACATCACGAAGGTGCAGTCGGAACTGCTCGTGCTCACCGGACTCGTGCTGCTCGTCGGGTTCGCCGTCGACGTCGTGCACCGCACCCTCGACCCCCGACAGCGCGAGGTGCAGGGATGATCCGCCGCCTGGTGTCCCGACCGACCGGGGTCTTCGCCGTCGTCGTGCTCGGCCTGCTGCTCGTGCTCGCGGCCGTGTCGCTCGTCTGGACACCGCAGAACCCGTTCCGCGCCGACCCGTTCCACCAGTGGGAGGGGCCGAGCGCCGCGCACTGGTTCGGCACCGACGCCGCCGGCCGCGACATCGCGAGCTACCTGCTCGCCGGCACCCGCACCACCGTGCTCGTCGCCGTCGGCTCCGGGGTGATCGCGAGCGTCGTCGGCATCGTCCTCACCGCGATCGGTTCGCTCACCGCCCGCTGGGTGCGCGAGGGCACCGCGGTCCTGCTCGACATCCTGGTGGCGTTCCCGACCCTGCTCACCGCGATGCTCCTGACCGCGGTGTTCGGCGGGTCGCTCGGCGTCGTGATCGTCAGCGTCGGGCTGTCCTTCGGCGTGACGATCGCCCGCGTGGCCCGCGGTGAGATCCGGCGGATCGCCCGGAGCGACTACGTGACCGCGGCCCGGGCGTCCGGCGTCGGCGGTGCCGGGGTGCTCTTCCGTCACCTGGTGCCGAACGCGGCGCCGCTGTTCACCGTGCAGTTGTCGCTCGCGATGGCCACGGCGGTGCTCGCCGAGGCCGGGCTGTCCTACCTGGGCTACGGCGCCGGATCGGACACCGCGTCCTGGGGCAGCCTGCTGTCCGACCTGCAGACCTACATCGGGGTCCACCCGTGGAGTGCGACCTGGCCGGGAGCCGCCATCGCCCTCGTCGTCGCGGCACTGTCGTTGCTCGGCGACGCGGTGCGGGACGCCTCGGACCCGCGGCTGACGACGAGCGACCGGACGTCAACCCACGGCACGACGAGCGGCCGGAGCGCCGACCCGGCGACGACCAACCCGGGGGTGACCGCATGACCGCCGACGCACACGACGGATCCGGCCCCGACCACGCAGCCGGCCCCACCGGCGCAGCCGGCACCGCCCACGCCACCGCAGCCTCCGGACTCGAGGTGCGCGGGTTGTCGGTCCGCATCACGGGGCGGACGATCCTCGACGACGTCACCTTCACCGTGCCTCCCGGCCAGCGCGTCGGCGTGATCGGCGCGAGCGGATCCGGCAAGTCGATGACCTCGCTCGCCCTGATGGGCCTGGAGCCCACCGGCGCCGTCGTGACCGGCAGCGTCCGCCTGGACGGCACCGAACTCGTCGGCCTGCCCGACCGCGAGCGCGCGCGACACCGTGGGGCGGGCATCGCGATGGTGTTCCAGGAGCCGGGGACGGCGCTCGACCCGCTGCGCCGTGTCGGCGCGCAGATCGCGGAGCCGCTCCGGCTGCACCGCGGGCTCGACCGACGCGCGGCGCGCGCGGCAGCCGTCGACCTGGCGGCGTCCGTGGGCCTGCCCGACCCGGAGTCGCTGCTGCGGCAGTACCCGCACCAGCTGTCCGGCGGACAACGGCAGCGGATCTGCATCGCGATGGCGATGGCCGGCGAGCCGTCGTACCTGGTGGCCGACGAGCCGACCACGGCGCTCGACGTCACCACCGAGGCCCGCATCCTCGACCTCTTCGAGCACCTGCCGGCGGGCATGGTGTTCGTCACCCACGACCTCGCCGTGCTCGCGCGCATCGCCGACACCGCAGTGGTGCTCGACGCCGGCCGGGTGGTCGAGCAGGGCCGCGTCGCAGACCTGCTCGCCGCACCGCAGCACCCCGCCACCGCCGCGCTCGTCGACGCCGCACGTGCCACCGCCAGGAGGACCGCCCCGTGACCCTCCCCGTCCTCGAGGCCACCGGTCTCCACCGCACCTACCGACTCCCCCGTCGCGGCCCGTTCGAGCCCGGTCCGGTCCGCACCGCCGTCGACGGTGTCGACCTGACGGTCGCCCCCGGCGCACGGCTCGGCATCGTCGGCGAATCGGGATCCGGCAAGTCCACGCTGGTCCGGCTGCTCGCCGGCCTGGAGGCCCCTTCCGCCGGCACCGTCGCCGCCTCCGGCCGTCCGGTGGTCGCGTCCCGGTCCGCGCGTGCGTTGCGCTGGTTCCGTCGCGAGACCGGGGTGGTGTTCCAGGACCCGTACGCGTCCCTCGACCCGCGGATGCGCGTCGGCGCGATCGTCGCCGAGCCGCTGCGGGCCCTGCAGGTCCCGGGGTCGCACGACGACCTGGTCCGTGCCGTGCTGGAGCGCGTCGACCTGCCTGCCGACACGGTCGACCGGTACCCGCACGAGTTCTCCGGCGGGCAACGGCAGCGGATCGCGATCGCCCGGGCCGTGGTGCACTCGCCCCGGATCCTGTTCGGCGACGAGCCGATGAGTGCCCTCGACGTGGTGGTCCGTGCCCGGGTGATCGAGCTGTTCCGGTCGCTCGCCGACGACCTCGGGCTGACGCTCGTGCTGGTGTCGCACGACATCGGGGTCGTGCAGCGGCTGTGCGACACGGTCGCGGTGATGTCCGACGGCCGCATCGTTGAGCACGGGCCGGTGTCGCTCCTCGATGCGCCGCAGCACCCGGTGACGCGGGCGTTGGTGGCGGCGGCGCCGACGCTGCCGTAGGCGGCGGGCGGCGCCGCCGCCACC